>NZ_JBIFFJ010000017.1:0-46386 GCF_043556915.1 Sulfitobacter sp. 1A15299
CACAACCGTCAACAGCCAAAACGTTCTCCAATTGTTCCTTCAAATGATCAAATATGCACGCTCGGGCCTGTTGGGCCAAACAGCCCTGACGCGCCGGATTCCCGATCTCTGCCCGCCTGAACGTGAACCCAAGCTGACAACCCGGCTTCAGGAATGGTGGACCCTGCCCGACTTCGCCACTTTCCGCGCCGAGGTGAAGAAGGTGTTCAAGGCCGACATCCCGCTGGCCGATCGCTCCGACTGGGAGGACTGGATCAACCGCGACCGCGCCGAGATCGCCCGCCTGACCGCCGAAATCGCCCAGGCCGAAGCCCAGATCGACAGCATCGTCTATGACCTGTTCGACCTGACCGAAGACGAAATCGCGCTACTGGAAAGCGTAGGTTAGCCATGTGTTTGCAAACCAATATTTCTTAAGGAAGACACACCTTTGGACACATCGAACATTCCTCCCTCAATCCGCCGCCAGTGGGCGCAGCCTGATATACCGATAATCGTTCGCTCGGGCCTGAAAGGCGACAAGCTGACGGCCCGTCTGCCGTATCGCGCTGACAATCGCCAGTGGCTCACGGGCTTGGCCACGGGCAACCGCAGGCCAACAATCCGTTTTGCACATATGGAAAAATCCTGGAAACTCCCCCTGAGCTGGCTCAACCGCTTCGTAGATGGTGCGTTGGATCGCTATGGTCGGGTCTATGTCGTTCAGCCATTTCGAGAAATGGAGAAGTGCGCACCGGCCTGTCGCAACGCAGTTGGGCATGACTGTCAGTGTTCGTGCATGGGCGCAAATCACGGGGCAGGTGACGGCAACGGCTGGTTTGATGTGTCAGACACGTTCTCGTTTCGATGGGGACCGCAAGAAGCCGCGATCCGCCTTATGACACGCCGCACCTGATCCGCATCAATCCTCGAAGAACCTTCCGTCGATAGCTTTGGAAAAGCGCAGGAACGCGGTCACGCTGTCAAACACGAAACGAGCTTCTTCCATCTGCACCAAGTCGGGATTGTCGTGCGCGAACGACTGGTCGTTGCGGACAGGATTCATAGCTTCAAACACACTGATCGAGCTTTTCACAATACGTTCTGAAATCGGATTCAGGTTCTGCTGCTCGCGCAGAATCTTTACGTACTTGGCTACCCGCGCGTGAAGCGCATCGTCCTTGCCGCACTCTCCGCCACCATGTTTGCGGACAAGAGACGCAAAACGCTTCATGCAATATGTGTGAAGGCGGTCCAGAGCGGCCTGTGGCTTGTTCGCGTCCAAATCGCGGCGTATTGAAGCGACAAGCTCTTCCAGCGTTTCATTCGGCGCGAACGTCTCGATTGCAGATGTGTCAATGGCGTCCGCACGCCCCTCGATCCGGGCAATGATGGAAAAATAGGACTCCTTCAGCTTTTCTTCGTTCGGCACAGATGGCGCAAACTCTATTGCCTCCCGATATTTCCACATTTCGCGCAATATCTTCGCCACAAGCGCCGGTTGGGCACGTTCAATAAACGAACGCAGTCTCTTTGCCTTTGACGTTCCACGACCGTTAAAGAGCCGCGACTGGTCTTCCGGGTCAATAGCAATCGTTTCATAAAAGAAGTCATTGAAGGTGCGGTCGCTGAAATCAAGAACATATCCCGAATCCATTCCAAGCGCCTGCTCCAGTGCCTCGCGTTCGTGGCGAGGAATCAGCTTCTCATATGTTTTGCTGCCTATCATGCCGTGCAAATACTGCACCAAACGACAACAATCGAGACTGTCTTCCGTTATCCACCAGATTCCGTGCTTAGAAGTTGCCTGCGTCGTCCGGGCGACAGACCTCTGTCGGTATGGCAACTGAGATATCCAGATGCGTCGCCTCCGGGCATTATATGCCCGTCCGCGCGAAGCGCCGGGCCTGTCGGCAGGGGACCTCCAGGTTGCCCGCCGACAGGTCACCCTAAAACCGCCCACGCCCCGGATCACACCACCATGCAAAAAGGCCCCCGCCCGCTGACGGGGGCCTCGATTATCTCGGCGGTGCGGGCTATTACTCGGCGGCCATCCGGTCGGCCTGCGCGGTGCGGGCCATGATGTAATCCACGGCCTTCTGTGCCTCGGACGCGGCGCGGAAAATCGCACGGCTGTCTTCCTTCATCGCCTCCAACCATCCTTCAACATAGGCGGCACTCTGGCCGAATTCAGGCTCGACACCGATCTGTGCGCACAGCATGCAGTTGCCAATCTCGGCGACCAGCTCCTCGAAGGCGTAGGCCTTGCGGTCATTGAACCGGCCCAAGCGATCAAGCCGCTTTGTCGCCCCCGTCCAGTGCGTCAACTCATGCGCCAAGGTGCCGTAATATCCTGCGGCCCTGTGAAAGGTCGCAATCGGCGGCATGTGGATGCGGTCGGTCTTGATGTTGTAGTAGGCGCGCGGCTCCTCGGTCACGTCGATCTGCGCGCCGCTCGCGGCAAAGAATGCCTCCAGCGCGGGATCGGCCAAAGTGCCAAGATCACGGGGCGGATCGGGTAAGATGTAGAATTCAGCGGGCAAACCCTCGATCTGATCGGCATTGAACACGCGGTAAGCCTTGGCATAGGGGATCTGGCGTTCCTCGCCGTTTTCATCCTCGCGCTCGACGGTGCCGTATTTCACGACCGTGGCGGATTTCTCGCCCTTGCGGACGTGGCCCCCAAGCTGCTTGGCCTGATTAAACGTCATCCAGCGAGCTGAGCTGTAATCCTTGGCCATCGCCGTGGCCCAAAGCATCAGGATGTTGATGCCCCGATAGGCTTCGCCGTTGAACCGTTCCGGCAAGCTGACCGATGCACCGCTACCGGTCCACGGCTTGCGCCAGGGCGGCGCTCCCGCCTCGATCTGCGCGATGATCTGGTTGGTAACATGGGAATAAACGTCAAACTTCTCTGCGGTCATTTGTGACCCTCCTTCGCGTGACGCGGTCCGGGTCTCTTCCCCTTTCCGCCAATGGGCAGGCCTTCCTGTTCTGATCTTTGGAATGCCCATGCATTCCGAAGGGCAGAGCAGGTAAGGGCAAAGCCCGTCCTGCGGCCTGGCGGGGCCGTGACAACCGGGTGGAGGGCGTGAATTTGGGAGGGAACCGCGCGCCTGCGCGAGGGAGGAACCGGAATTCTCGACCGGAACCGACGCCACCGGCGGCGCTTGCCGGTTTTCTCGGACCTGACAGGATGGCAGGCGGATCAATAAGATTGAGGAACTGTCAGGGTTGGGGTGAGCGGGCGTCAGTCCGTCGATCCCCGGCCCTGTCTATTGTTCAAAGCGAGACCGGCATGTTGCCGGGATCACAAAAGTCTAATTAGACATGTTTATTTCATTACTATACGATTGATGCTTCTACTAGATTCAGACAAAAGAAGAGTATTATTGTTTCTTTGAAGATGTGCGATGAACCAAACGACTGACCTCGAACTAAACGTGACCACCGAGCAGGGCCTTCGGGCGCTTGCCGAGGCAGGACACACAGTCGAAGTGCTGTGCAAAGCCGAACCTGAACGCAAGGGGCCAAGCTGGTACGGTCTGTGGATCATGCGGACTGTCAGAAGCGACGGTCAGGAGAAAATCCTTGTCACAGCCAGGACCCGTCTGACGCAGACTGCGATCAGGGTGCGCGAGTTCAAGACTGCAACTGGAGTTATTTCGTTCCTCGTCGGTGTTGGGTTCGCACAGGCAAGCATTCCAATGAAGAACGGGGAAAAGACCTCACACAATCTAATCAGTGACTGAGGCCCGGATCGCGGTCGATGTCCCGCTCCTTTTCGACCTCCTGATCCTTGTCCTGTTTGCGCTCGTCCTCAATCTCCAGCCGCTCACGCGGCTTGTTCAGCATATCTTTCAGCCGCTCGTTGACTGACGGCTTGCGATCCTCGCGCGCAATGTCGTCGGAGCGCCCCTGTCTTTGACGCGGAACCGGGGTCCGCGACGGTCTCGCGGCCTCCTCGCCAAGGTCATTTTCGCTGTGACCGTCCAGCTTGTGAACCGCCGACTGGCCATCGCGGCCCGCGTCTTTCTCCATGATCTCTTTCAGCCGCTCCCGCGCATAATTGCGGCCTTCCGGTTTCGGCGTGTCATCCTGATCCCGTGACCGGCCCACGACGCCCGCCAGGCGCTCCCGGAAATCCTCCGGGTTGCGTTCGCCGCGTTCTTTCGACGTCGCGGCCCTAAGTGCAGCCAGACCGGCAGAGACGCGGCCCTGCCCGGCCTCGCGCTCGATGCCATAGGTCTCACGCGCGATATCCAGCCGCTCACGCATTTCGCGGAAAGCGGCGCGCGCCTGGCGGGCGGCATGGACGACAGCGCCCCGTTCGGTGACTGGGGCATATTCCCGGCCTTGACGCTCGGCCATCACCTTGGCGCGCCGCTCCATGGAATTGGCCGCTGGCCCCAGCTTCAGCTCCGGGTCGCGGTCCAGCTCCTCGGCGGACAGCGTGTCGCCGCGCTCCTGCGCGGCCTCGCGCTGCTTCTCAAGCGAGCGGTGATCGACGCGCTCGGCCTCGCCGACACGCTCCAGCGCGCGGTTCTGCAATTCGGCCCATAGGCCACGCATCTGCTCGATCTCGACACCGCCGGTCTTGGCAGAGTCGAGCACGCGGGTTTTGGCGGTGAAGCCCCCGGCTTCCAGCTTGCGGGTGGAGGTCAGAACATGGGCGTGATGATTGCGCTGATCGCCATCGCGGTGCGGTGCATGGATCGCCACATCGACGGCTACCCCGTAACGGCTGACCAGCTCCTGGGCAAAGTCGCGGGTGATCTGCGACCGATCCTCGGCGCTGATCTCGGACGGCAGGGCCAACTCCCATTCACGGGCGGTGACGGAGTTGCGACGGGTCTCGCTGGCCTCAACCTCGTTCCAGAGGCGGGACCGATCCTGCGCCCAATCCGGGGCATCCTTCGGGGTCAGAATGAAGGTCTCCTCGATGCCCTGCTTGCGGGTGTAATCGTGGACGCGGCCTTCGCGCTGGCACTCGATGCGCTCCCCGACACGGTAGGCTGCTGCCGCCGTGGCAGAGCGCCCGGCGCTGCGTTTGATCGTCTTCACGGAGAGGTGGTAGCTGGCCATCAGCGCCACCTCCGACAGAGACACAAACGCAGCGACCGCGAGCGGCTAACGGCACCACGCCCAACAGCGTCAGCAGTCTCCCGCCACCTGGGTGGTTGAGATCGAGACGGTGGTGTTTGGGTCTTTGCAATCGAGGGCGCATGAGTGCAGAGTGCCGTGGGGTCAAGAACCGGAGCCCTGCACCGGTTCGGCCTTTCGACGCTCCCCGTCGGAAGCAAACCGCGAAGGTCAGCCGCCACGGCACCGACACTCGCGGTTTGCTGCGCCGTTGCCGCCTGCCGCTCCGGCAGGGCGCGGCAACCCTGCCGTCTGTCAGGGGCTCCTGCCCCACAAAAAGACGGCTCCCGGAACCGAGACACCAGCGACAGACCGGCCCCCACCGTGGGGCATCGGTCAATCCGCTGGTGCGAGTTTGCGGGACGCGATCCAACTGCCGAAGTTGGCCCTGGAGAGTTTGAGAGGCCGGGAGGGCCTTTCATTCCGGCGCGCGTCGCGTCGGACGGAGTTGGCCATCGGCTGAGGCTCTGCCTCAAGGAGATCGCACGCAAAGCTCGGAACCGCAGGTGAAGAGTTTGCATAAGTGCGCCCTTGTCCTTTACAGGCCTACGGGTAAGCGCTATCGCTCGATCTGACAAGACCAACCTGTCCACCTACTCTTTTCAAAGATGGAGACGCGCATTGGCAGAAACTGAACTCGAACGGGCCGAGAAACGATACGCCCAAGCCAAGGCCCGTCTTCAGGCGCTGAAGAACCGGGAAGCTACTCGACAACGCAAACTCGACACCCGGCGCAAGGTGATCCTGGGCGGTGCGCTTATCGATCTGGCGGAGCGGGATTCCGGGGCCGCTGCGATGCTTGACCGGCTGATCCGCAACCTGCCCCGTGAACAGGATTGCAAAGCCTTCGCGGACTGGGGAACGCCCTCCCCTGCCCGGTCCAGCTCTGATCCGGAAACGCCCTCCTGATGCGGGGCGTGATGCGCGTCTTCGGAGGGCTGTTTCGCTTCTTCGGTCGGTTGATCTTCGCGCCCATCCTGTTGGGCTGGATGATCGGCGCTGTCCTGTTCGGTGCCATGATCGGGGCGCTCGTGGCCACGCCGTTCGTCTTCGCCTTCTTTGACCAACCGCCCGGCGAAAGCGCATGGCAGTGGCTGGTCTTCGGGCCCTTCATGCTCATAGGCGCTGTCTTCGGGTTCCAGTACTGGCGCATGGCATCCGGAGCCGATGCCTTCTTCGGGCTGACCGGCGACAGCCACGGCTCCGCCCGCTTCGCCAACCGCAAGGAGCTGAAGAAACTCCAGGGCGCAGACGGCCTTCTGATCGGGCGCAACCCGCACACCGGACGGCTGCTGCTCTATGACGGTCCGGCCCATCTGATCACCCTCGCCCCGACACGGGCCGGGAAAGGCGTAGGCACAGTGATCCCCAACCTGCTGGCGGCGGAGCGCTCGGTCTTGGTCATCGACCCTAAGGGCGAGAATGCCCGGATCGCCGGGGAAGCCAGGCGGCGGTTCGGAACGGTCCATGTCCTCGATCCGTTTGAGGTCTCCGGGATGCCCTCTGCCGCCTACAATCCGCTCGACCTGCTGGCACCGGACAGCCTCGATCTGGGCGAGGATGCGGCCTCCCTGACAGAGGCGCTGGTCATGGACCCGCCGGGACAGGTGACGGAAGCGCACTGGAACGAGGAGGCCAAGGCCATCCTTGGCGGGCTGATCATGTTCTGCATCTGCCACGAGGACCGCAACCGCCAGACGCTTGCCACCGTCCGGGAATATCTCACCCTGCCCCCGGAAAAGCTGCGCGCGTTGCTGGAGCTGATGCAGGACAGCGATGCGGCGGGCGGGCTGATTGCCCGCGCCGCCAACCGCTTCCTTGGCAAGGCGGATCGCGAAGCCGCCTCGGTGCTATCCAACGCACAGCGCCACACCCATTTCCTCGACAGCCCGCGCATTGCCAAAGTTCTGTCGCGGTCGGATTTCCACTTCTCCGATCTGCGCCACCGGATCGCTTCGGTGTTTCTGGTGCTGCCACCGAACCGGATGGACGCCTACAGCCGCTGGCTGCGCCTTCTGGTGTCTCAGGCCCTCCAGGACATCGCACGGGACGCTGAGACGTCCGTGAGGCCCCTGAGCGGCCCTGCAGGTGCTCAGGGGGGCACACAGCGCCTCAAGACGCCCACGCTGTTCCTGCTGGATGAGTTTGCCGCTCTGGGCCGTCTGGAGGCCGTGGAGCGCGCCATGGGGCTGATGGCGGGCTATGGATTGCAGCTCTGGCCAATCCTGCAGGACATGAGCCAACTCAAAGACCTCTACGGCGCGCGCGCGGGCACCTTCATTGCCAATGCCGGGGTGCAACAGGTGTTCGGGGTGAATGACTTCGAGACGGCTAAATGGCTGAGCCAGATGATGGGCCAGGAAACCGCCGGGTTCCAGACCGACAGCTTCAAACCCGGTGACAGCCCTAGCTTCAGCAACAACCTCACGGGCCGCGATCTGCTCACCCCCGATGAAATTATGCAGCTCCGCCCGGAAAACCAGCTCCTGCGCGTGCAGGGGCAAGCCACCGCCGTCGCGCAAAAGCTGCGCTACTATGTTGATCCCGAGTTCAGGGAGCTGTTCGTCCCTCAAGATCTCCAGTGATCAAAAAATCTGTATTTCCGTGGTCCTTCGGTCAAGTCAATACCACCTATCAAAAGGCGCGCATCCCATAGCTCTTGCCATGTTGGCCATTCCTTCAAGAAATGCAGAACCTTCCAGGCCGCAACCAGATTGTACGGAAAGACTCCGATGGATGAATGTCCACAGCCAAGCCGTAGAAGCTCGGGTGAGTGTCCGGTTTTTTGTAAAAACTTTATCATCCATTCTGACCCTTCCGGGCGCGCGATAGTGTCCTCTTCACCCAGAATGACCATCTTTTTCAGCCCCCGGCGGGTGAGACCAAACGTGTGCATGTTCAGGCTGATGATGCTCCAGGCAGCTCTCAGCTCCTCTAGAGACATGTTGGGTTCGATACGTTCCCGAAGCGGTTTCATGGTTTCGGCGCTCCAGACAAGATCGGCAGGACTCATGGGCGTCACCATCAGAACGGCTTGGTCGACCTTCTCGTCTTGCGCGGCGATCAGACCGGCAACGGTGCCACCGATACACATGCCCACGACAGATATCTTCGCAAAGCCAAGCTCATGAAGCCAACCAACAATTTTACGGCCATCCAATACGGCTTGTCTCATTGCCCAAACAGTGCGCCCGATATCGGCGTTCAAAAAATTGTCTTCGGCAGAGTCACTGCAGCCACGATCAAAGTGGTACGGAAGCGTTGCTTCGACCACTGTTATCCCTTTTGATGCAAAGAATTTCGCAAATTTTGGGTACCGGTTGCGGGCGTACCAATGATGAAAGACAACAATCGCATGCTCTTTTGATCCACTGCCGGTTACGACACACTCAAACGTGTTGTTTTCATTTTCTAGTGTTGTGATGTCTGACTGAAATATAACGCTGTTGTCTGTGACCTCCAGTGGTTCAAACGACGAGATGGGTGAGTAAAACTGTTCCCCCTCGCCGATAGTCCAAGAGGTTAGGTCAAAGTCCGGAGAGTATTGATTTGCGGCTTCGTCAACCGCGAAGGCAGCAGATGCGTCATGAGAGAATTCGATGCACTTTTGAGAAATACGTTCCTGACGATCCAAGGATTTTTGGATGTGCCTATGGTCATGGCTGCGTGCTAGCTGTCGGAACATTGGATCTCCTGACTTCCATTTTGGTTTCTTTGATAACCAAACAGAATCGTCACACTCAAGAGATTCGAGAAGAATCAGAAGATGGTTGTGGTTCAAACATGACTTCTTGAACAGGGGGACGATGTTTGAATTTGTTAAAGGCTTCGCGTTTTGAGGGAGTTAAATAGAGTTATAATAGAGTTACATCTTGGAAAATGGTAAATAACACCCTGGAACAAATAACTTTTTCTAGAAGGGCGGTGTGTGAAATGACGAAGTTTGGTGTGTGAAATGACGAATCTGGGTGTGTGAAATGACGATAGCTGAGAAAAGTTACCCACAGGCAGTTGGTGTGTGAAATGACGACTCTTGACGATTGGTGTGTGAAATGACGATAGTGAGCCATGGTGTGTGAAATGACGAATCGTGAACTGAGCAGAGGGTGTGTGAAATGACGAATGCACGCTCTCCGCTCCTGCCCGACCGGCATCCGCAAAAAGACCTGTTCGTTTGCGACATTGTGGACGCGGTGCCGAAGGGCGACATGGCCTCGATGGAACATCCAGTGTTTACCCTCTCGACCAAGCCCGACATGAAGCCGCGACGCTACCAGAATGGTGATAATTCGATTGAGGTTTCACCGTCACGCTACGGGCTGGCCACAGTCCATGACCGTGACGTGCTGATCTACTGTATCAGTCAGTGCATGGCTGCACTCAATGAAGGCCGCAAAGTCAACCGGTCGATGCGGTTCAAGGCTCATGATTTGCTGGTGGCGACGAACCGTCAGACCTCGGGCCAAGGCTACCAGCTCTTGAAGGATGCGCTGCGGCGTCTGCAAGGCACGCAGATCGAGACGAATATCCGCCAAGGTGGCAAGGAATATTTTAAGGTCTTCGGCCTGATCGAGTCCGCGGAAATCGTTCGGGAGACACGTGACGGTCGGATGCAGGATGTCGAGATCACACTGTCGGATTGGGTGTTTGATGCCATCGAGAACAATCATGTTCTGACATTGAACAAGCAGTATTTTTTCCTCCGAAAACCGCTTGAACGGCGGCTCTATGAACTGGCCCGCAAGCATTGCGGCGCACAACCCAAGTGGAAGTGTGGGCTCGAACTCTTGCGCGACAAGTGCGGGTCAGGCTCAACCACGAAAGAATTCAGGCGATTGATTTCGAAGATCATCGAGGATGACGCGGTGCACGACCATCTCCCCGACTACACCATGAGCATCGAAAGCGATAATGTTGTCTTTCGCCCCAAAGGGGCTGAGGCAGTGGTCGCCCCCTCCTTCCTGGCGTTGCGGTTCAGAAAACCAGACACACATGATGAGGCGCGGCGTCTTGCGCCCGGGTGGGACGTCTACGTGCTGGAAGACGAGTGGCGGTCATGGGTGCATGACAAGGCTATCGACGTGAAGGATGCCGATAAGCACTTTCTGGCCTTCTGCAATAAGCGAGGCGCATACCAGAATTAAAACGCACAAATGTGGGTTTGTGGCTTTACGCTTTCCCACGAATGTGGTGAGGTGGGCTCATGATCATATCTTTCCTGAACCAAAAAGGCGGCGTCGGCAAAACCACCCTATCGGTGAACGTGGCGGGCTGTCTGGCACGCCAAGGCCACCGGGTGCTTCTGATCGACGCTGACAAGCAAGGCTCGGCCACAACATGGGCAAGCCTGCGCGAAGATGCGCCCTTCCAGGTTGTCAGCATGGCACGGGCCAACATGGCGCGGGACGCGCTAAAGCTTGCCCAAGACTATACTCACACCATCATCGACGGCCCGCCGCACGCGGAGGAGATTGCCCGATCTTGTATCGTTGCATCGGACTTTGTAGCGTTGCCTATCGAACCGTCCGGTCTCTCGACGTGGGCATCTGACCTGACAGTGCGTCAAGTCAAAGAAGCGCAGGAATTCAAGCCTTCCCTCAAATGTGGGTTTGTGGTTTCCCGCAAAATAGGGAAAACTGTCATAGGGCGAGATATTCGCAACATGGCTGCCGAGGCGGGTTTGCCAATCCTAGCAAGTGAGATCGAGCAACGGGTGGCCTTCGCTGAAGGTATGACCATGGGGCAAACGATTTTCGAGTGGGCTGGCGATAGCAATGCGGCCCGCGAGATCAACCAACTAACGAAAGAGATTGAGCGGTATGTCGAAGAAGACATTTTCGGCGGCTCCGAAGCCGAAGCAGCAGCCAACGGATGATCAAATCCTCGCGTTTGAACGTGGCGGGGCAGGGCATGACACAACACGGGCAGACAAGCCGGTCGCGAAGACCATGCCGGATGAGCCGACCAAGCGCCTGAGCCTGGATCTTCCGGCGAGCCTGCACACGCGATTCAAAACGGCGTGCAGTGCGACGGATCGGAAAATGGTAGGTGAACTCCAAGCCTTCATTGAACAGCGCACGCAAGAATTGGAAGAGGATGCGGGTATATCCCGCAAATGAACAAAAGCACAAATGTGGGTTTGTGTGAAATATTGCGCAGACGGGGTTTGTAGCTTAAAAACAAAGGGGAGGACGGCGGGGCAAGAAACGTCACCGCATAATGAGAATGCACGCAGAGCTGAGAACGAGAGACGCCCTTGGGCCATTCGGCCCGGTCGAAGAAAAGAACGCACCAGACGTGTTGTACACGGCGGGTTATACCGCGCTTTTGACCGAAGGCTCGCGCGTGGCGATTGTCGGCTCAAGAAAAGCCACCCCGGACGGCATCAAACGAGCACAGGCTGTTACTCGTGCCTTGGTGCAGCAGGGTATCATTGTCGTCAGCGGCCTAGCCGAAGGCATCGACACAGTGGCGCATAGAACTGTGATAGAAGAGGGCGGCCGCACAATAGCAGTGCTCGGCACGCCCTTATCCAAGGCGGACCCGGCCACGAATGCCCGTCTACTTGAAGAGATCAAGCGTGATCACCTAGCGATTTCCCAGTTTCCCGAAGGTTATCCAGGCAAGAGCGAGAATTTCCCGCGCCGCAACCGGACGATGGCGCTCATCTGCGATGCTACCATCGTGATCGAAGCAAGCGAGAAGAGCGGGACCCGCCACCAGGGATGGGAAGCTATCCGGCTTGGCCGCGATCTCTACCTGCTTGAGGACGTCGCAATCAATCCGAACCTAACTTGGCCGAAGCAGCTCATCGAGTACGGAGCACAAATTCTGCGCCGTGAAGACCTGCCCGATATCTTGCTCGATATTCGGAACTACACTGCTGGGGGCGTTCGTGCCTTCGAGCTATGAGTATGGCACCTTCGCCAACTATTCCCCACGCGGTAGCTCGGAGCTATCTGTAACCTCCCGAAAGCCTGTGGCGCGATCAAGGCTGGCCGGGTCAATGTCATCGCCTCGGCCGTTCCGCACCTGCAAGACTCGAAGGCGGACGCTCTGCGACCTTTTCTCGGGCCTGATGTCACCTTGGTGCCGGTACCGCGCTCGGCGCCACTCCCCGATGGGGCGCTTTGGCCCGCCAAGGTGATCTGCGACGTGTTGCACGAGCACGGGTTCGGCCAAGATGTACAAATCTATCTGAAAAGAACGAGGGCTATACCGCGTTTGTCAAATTCACCGGCGGCGGAAAGACCACTTGTCCCTATTCACCTGGAAAGCATCGAGGCGGAGAGACCGTTCTTCGTGCCGAA
This sequence comes from Sulfitobacter sp. 1A15299, assembly GCF_043556915.1. Classification (NCBI taxonomy): domain Bacteria; kingdom Pseudomonadati; phylum Pseudomonadota; class Alphaproteobacteria; order Rhodobacterales; family Roseobacteraceae; genus Sulfitobacter; species Sulfitobacter sp. 1A15299. The sequence goes on from NZ_JBIFFJ010000017.1 coordinate 12,432, forward strand.
CAAGATCACCATCGTGGATGATGTTCTGACCATGGGACGGACAAGCTTTGCTTGCGCGGAAATCCTTCGGGCTATCTGCCCGGACGCAGAAATTCGTATTTTTGCAATGATCCGGACGCAAGGCCTGCAAGAAGACATTGAGAAAATTGTTGATCCGGCCATAGGCACCATCATTGGCTACCCATGCGGCAAGACCCACCGTGACCCATAAATGAAAAAATGTGGTTTTGTGGGTATGTGGCGGAAATGGAAATTGAGTTATTAAGACAAATTACGAAAGATGATCACAGACTGACAATAGGCATAGATGCTGAATAACCATAAACAATTCCTGGCATGGAGACGGCAGGTCTTTGTCCGCAATCCACATCGAGATCTGAATGCTCTTTACACTGGGCTCAAGCAGAGAAGCGGCGTTTACTTGATCGGCTGCGCGGAGGAGATTGTCTACATAGGGCAGTCATGGGACCTGACGGAGCGACCAATTGATAGCTTGGGCCGTTTCTACCACCGTGTTTCTGACGTCTCACTGCCGTGGTCTCTCGCTCTGGCACCCTGCCCACCTGACGAGATGCACGAAAGGGAAAGCACGGCCATTCGTTCCTTCGCCCCAAAGTTCAACACATCGATCCCAAGCATCCCTGCGAGCGAGGGACGGATGCCAGAGATTATCGGCTACGCTGCTGTCTTTCAGGATCAGATCAGTTCAGGCGGGGCTTTTGACGAAGGAAACCTTCGTCGGCAAATGGGGAGCGCAGCTGAAAACCCCTCACCACCTTGGCGGCAGGGGAAACAACGAAGGAAAACCGGGAAGCGCGAGCCAAAGCCCGAGTTGCCGCCGCTTGATCCTCCAACGCAGCTGACGGGAGAATCGCTTCGAGAAGCGTGGCAGCGCTACGGCGTCCCGTCTGATGGAGCTTTGATCTATCCGATCAATCTCTGCGATGATGGCTCAGTCGTGACCCGTGACGGAGAGGTTATCGGTACATGGTCGATGGACCAGTACGAAGCACCTTCGTTTACGCCAGACGATGCGATTATTCCCTTATTCGAAGCACCTTTGGTCGGCCTTCTATGCATGCGCATACGCGAATGGCACGAAAGCAAAACTGGCGAGAAGCTATAGAGCTATGGCTACGCCCCCGCTCTGTTCACAACCATCTCCATGAAGCAACAGACAGGAAATTCAGTAATGAAACCGCAGTTGTGCAATCTCTAGGCTTTGGCCGTCGCCAGTTCCACTGACCCTGTAGACCATTCGATCTTCCTGAGAAATCCGCCGTGACCACCAGCCAGTCAAATCGCCCTTCAAAGGTTCCGGCTTGCCGGTTCCCTTGAAGGGGGTCCGCTTGCACTGCTTGATCAGCTCGTTGATCCGGTCGCGTACCTTGTCGTTGGTGTTGACCCAGTATTGATAGTCTTCCCAGGCCTGATCGGAAAAAACCAGCTTCACTCGGCCAGCTCACGCTCTTCGCCAGTTCCAGCATCGAGTTGCGCGATCGACGCGCGCAAGCGGGATGCGTTTTTCGGTGTGGACAAGAGGTGCAACGTCTCGTTGACGGCGTTCCAAGTGTCCAAGGACACAACCACAACGGACTCGCCCTTCTTGCGCGTCACGACAACTTCCTGCTTGTCGTGGATCGCTCGATCCATGACGCCCTTCAGTTGAGCTCGTGCGTCTGAGTAGGTCATAACATCCATGTCGACTCTCCTTTGCTTCCCTCTATATGTACAACATTAAGTACAAGTAAAGGGGTGGTACGAAGGCGGCAGTCAATTTCATGGAGAAATTACGAGAGAGAAAGGGCTCACATGAATGACATCGTTACCCGCCCCGCAGAGGAAATGTCTCGCGAGGAACTTTACGAACTGGTCTGGCAGACCCCCATGAGCAAGCTTGGTGCCCAACTCGCGACGAACGGGCCAGGCTTGGCCGCTCTTTGTCGAAAGCGCCAAATCCCTACGCCACCCTTGGGCTACTGGCAGAAAAAGGCCGTTGGCCGTGCTCCTGAAATGCCTCCTTTGCCGTCATTCGAACCGCCCCAAAAGACCTCCCCTTCAATCAAGCCAGCGCGGGGCAGTGGTAGACCGCCAGTACCTGCGTCCGTCCCATCTCGCGACGCTGAGTCCGTTGCGGGACTACCACCCTTCGATGAAGACGACGAAAGCCTTGACCATATGCGAGCGCTGCACCCGAAGGTGAAGGCATGGGTCGCAGAGCACCGTCAGCGACAGGAGAGCCGTCGAGCGGAAAACCGGCAACGGTCGCGCGACTTTTGGGGAGGATCACTTCCTCATATCAGCGACCTCACTGCGCGTGACCGATATCGCTTCAGGGTGACAAGCACCCTGTTTCGCGCGATCGAGAAGCAAGGAGAGTACCGCAAAGTGTGGGGCAACTACGCCGCAAATTTGTCATTTTCGCCCGATTTCATGCCTGGATACCATTGTTCGAACTTGGATCGGAGTGTGCCGTCAAGGGTTCGGGTACGAGTTTGCAGCATGAGGTGGGCACCTTGCTTTGACCATCGCATCTGCTGGCGTTTTCCGAAGCGCTTGCCGACCACGGTATTGACGGTGCTTTCGACGAAGCCAGTGGAAACGCGCTCGCCATAGCGCCGCCGTTCCGCATAGTTCGGAATCATATCCTTGTTATTCGCGATATAGGTTTCGAACTCAGCAGCGGCTTTGCGCAGCGCTTTGATGCTGGCGTAGTCCGTTTCGATTCCGTCCAAGTCCATGACGAGGTCCTCAATCACCGTCTGGCCGTCATGCAGGTTACCGTTCCAGAGGAAACCTTTGATCTGACGAAGTAATCTGGATAGCTTTTCCGCGGCCTCTTCGTTGTGATGCGCCAACCCTTTCACATATTGGTGCATGACAGTGAGGCGCATGGTGATGTGGAACCAGTCGAGGATATGTTCCGAGGCAGGAGCCATACGCAGGGCCATATTGATGACCGTGTCCCCTCCATCAGTCATAAATGTTACCGGCTGGTTTTCCTGCCAACCCTGGTCCTTCAGAACCTCATGAAGTCGCCGCTTGGGCTTGTCATCATGACTTTGGACAAGTCCAAGATAACGGCTCGGGCGATCTGTGGGAATGGATTTGCCGACAGTGACCTCGAAATGCGACTGACCGGCGTCGCGGGACCGGACATATCCGCCATCGATGCCGACCGTGATCGGTCCTTCTGGGTTTGGCATTTGCTCCCGTTGGCAAGCGCTGGTCTCAATGAAGCTGAACCGTTCTTCGGCCAACTCGGTTTCCATCCGCGCCGCCACGCGTCCCAAGTGTCGGCGGATGGTATCCGGGTTCAGCTTCAGATCGATAGGTAGCACGTCTTTCAGAAGGTCCGCTGTGACCCCGAACGATACCAGCGAGGCCCATTTCGTTTCCAGCCAGAGCAGCTCCGGTGCGACGTGTTTGGGCAGAAGATCGGTCAATGGGCTTAAGGTTTTAGCCGGGCCATCGTGGCACTGACAATGGTAAAAACGCGGGCTCGGGACGGTGACATCTCCAAAGACAGTGCGATACCGGATATGGCCACGCGCCTTTCCGCGCAGCTTTCGCCCGCAGCACGGACAACAGGTGCGCGTCGCACCGTAAGCCACGCATTGCGCGGATACGATTTCCTGCTGCAGTTTCAGGAGCAGTTCCTTGCTCTCACCGATCGACAGCCCAATTTCGCCAATAGCGTCAGTGTTTTTGGTAAGTGTGGCGATTTTCTCCGTATGGGCTGTGCCGTCCGGCCCGGTGATTTTAACCTTAATCTCGATATTCATTTGATGTCCTGTCTACTCGTTTTTATGTCGTCTGCGCGTCTCTTGCACGCATGATGGTTTGTCTGCTGGTCCCCATGTCGCGGGCGATGGCAGAGACGGTTTCGCCTTTCGCGATCCGCTCCCGTACCTGTGCTTGTTGATCAGCTGTCAGCGCCGCCGGTCGCCCGAGCGGTTTGCCTTGCGCTTTGGCACGGGCGAGGCCGGATTGGGTGCGTTCGATGAGAAGATCGCGCTCAAATTGTGCGACGGCGTTGATCACCCCCATGGTCAGCTTCCCTGCCGAACTGGTCAGATCGACGCCGCCAAGGGCTAGGCAATGGACACGAATGCCCAGCTTTTCCAGCTTGGCTACGGTGGTGCTGACATCAATGGCATCACGCCCCAATCGATCCAGTTTGGTCACGACAAGAACATCGCCACGCTCCATCTTGTCCAGAAGGCGCGCAAATCCCTTCCGCTGTGCGATGGCCTGTGAGCCGGAAACCGTTTCGGTAATGATCCGGTGTGGCTCCACCGCAAATCCTGCGGCAGCGATCTCCCGGATCTGGTTTTCGGGGTCCTGTTCGACGGTCGATACTCTGGCGTAGGCGAATGTTCTGGTCACAGCATTGCAATTCTGTCCGGAAATGTTGTCCAAAACAATACACCTGTTCGATACAGGTTCAAGATAATTTATGGACAGATCATTACGCCCTGTCCGGAACCGAACCATTTCGGACGGCCCTTACCACATCTGCTGGCGCATCAGGTCGCGATGATCTCCGGATCGAAACCGCTTGTTCACAGCACCCCGTGAGAACTTCCCCTCGACGAACGGCTTGCGTGCCACCATCCGCTCCATCGCGGATTCCACATCGTCGGACATGAAATCAGATACCGGCCGATTGGGGGCGTTCGCTGCTACAACATCTTCGAGGAAACCAACCATGACGTCCATGTCATTCCAGGCATCATAGCCGTCAGCCTCATCCCGCCGTTCAAGATACCCATATACGCCACCGCAATCTTCAGGCGGGCAGGCTCCGGAACCGCCTATGCAGGCCGGATAGGTTTTCTTTGGTGGCGGATTAATCGCTTCAACACGGATTTCGTGTTCCCAGTGATCCCCCATATCGTAAACATAGGAAAATCGTTGGTTCTCGCAGAATCCAAACTGCTGCAAGGATACATCGGGGTTTCCAGCATGCAACTCGAACGAGCCGTACTGTACCGCGTGAACCTCGAAGAGGAACAGATGAATGCCCTCCCAGCCCATCGCAACCTGAAGAATGCCGTGCAGTTCACGCAGTGTCGTCGAATCCGATACCAAAACACGCCGCCAGATCATCGGGCTCAACCCGAGAAGGCGTACCTTTAGCTGATAGATTGGAGAAGCGGATGACATCCAAAATCCTTGCCAGCATCAATCCCAAAATTCAACTGCCCCACACTTTACGGTACTCTCGATGGATGGACCCGCGCGACATTGCCCAGCTTGTCCGCAACAAGACCAGCCTGCCCCTGGCCCTGCACAAAGGCAAGCTCCTGCGCTACGTCAAGAACGATGCGAAAGGATGGCGCGGCGGGCATCACCTCGTCGTCTCCGGCACACGCGGCGGCAAGGGCGTCAGCGCCGTGATCCCCGCGATCCTCGATCACCAGGGACCGGTCGTCGTCCTCGACATCAAGGGCGAGAATTTCGCCGTCACGCGCCGCCACCGCGAAGAGCTCGGGCGCAAGGTAGCCGTTCTCAACCCCTTCGGCCTCGTCGAAGACGGAAAGGATCAGTTCAACCCGCTCGACTACATCCGGCCCCATGAGCTGGCGCGAGACGTTGCCCTGGTTGCGGACGGCCTGGTCAAACCGGAACAAGGCGACGGCGCGCATTTCTCTGAAATGGCCCGCCAGCTGGTCGCGGCGGCGATCGAAGTGATCGTGACGCAGGAAGAACCGAACCGGCGCAATCTGATCGCCGTCGCCGATCTTCTGCTGTCCGCGAACCTCGACGGCACGCTTGAGGCCTGGGCTGAAAATGGCGACCTTGTCGGCCACCGCCCGGCCCAGACCGCCGCCACCATTCTGCGCGCGGGAGACAGAGAACGCGGGTCGATTCAGACAGCGGTCTCAAAAGCTTTTGAGTGGATGCAGTCCGACAACATGCGCCACTTCCTGGCTGGGTCCAGCTTCCGCATGGATGATCTTCTCGATGATCGGGTCGATCTCTTCATCGCGGTGCCCCTCGACCAGGTGGACAAGCAAGCGATCTTCATGCGCCTGTTCATCAACCTTGTCCTGGGCACGGTCGTGCGTCAGGACGGGCGGCGCAAGGTTAAGGCCCCGATCCTGCTGGTTCTCGATGAATTCGTGCGTATGGGCCGCATGGAGCAGATCATGAACATTGCCAACGTCGCCGCAGGAGCCGGTGTGGAAGCGCTGTTCGTCACGCAAGACACGGGTCAGGTCGAAAAGGCCTATGGGCCAAACGATGCCCGTTCGATCTTTGGCTCCTGCATCACCAAGCGCGTCTTCAACCTCAACGACATCGAAACCGCCGAATGGGCAGCGCGCCACCTCGGGGAAAGCACCGTCTATTCTCAGCAAATTCGAGAGGGCAAAGCCCCGAACGAGGGCCGGGATTTTTCCTACTCGGAGCAGCGACAGAAGCTCATGACTGCTGAGCAGATCACTGGCATGAAGGCGGATGATCTGCTGCTGTTGGTGGGCAATCGCAACCCGCTCAAGGCCAAGCAGAATGTGTATTTCAAGAGCAAGATTTACCGTGGACGGTTTGATCAGAATCCGCTGAATTGAGTTGATTTTCCAAGTTATCCACAGGCTTAGTGTGTTAAATATGTGTTAAATATAGTGTTAAGCTGTTTTTGAGGCCTGTTTTACTATTTTGAATCAACGTGTTACGCATTCGATCAGTAACTAAAAACACGAATCTCGGTAACTGAAAACACGAACTTTGGTAACTGAAAACACGAATCTTGACATGGGTAACTGAAAACACGAATGTGCTGCTATGGTAACTGAAAACACGAACCCACTGACACCCCTTTTGCCTGATCGTCACCCTCAGCACGATCTGTTCATCTGTGACGTTGCAGACGCTGTTCTCAAGGACGTCATGCAACATATGGAGCATCCGTTCTACTCACTCTCCAAGAAACCAGAGACTTCTGTGAAGCGTTATAGGAACGGTGATCACTGGTTGGAAATCACGCCGAGTGTCAAAGGGCTGGCAACCATCTATGACAAGGACATCCTGATTTACTGCATCAGTCAGATTATGGCGAAACTTAAACATGGGGAACCGGTCTCGCCTCGCGTTCGTATCAATTCGCACGAACTCCTGATTTTCACGAACCGTGGCACCAGTGGTCGAGAATACATCTCGCTCATGGATGCGCTTGACCGGTTGGAAGGCACGCGGATCAGAACGAACATTGTTTCTGGTGACGAAGAACAGATTGATGGGTTCGGGTTGATAGACGCCTCCTCCATCCGTCGAAAGCAAGGCCTCGACGGTCGTTTGCTCTGGTGTGAGGTCAAGCTGTCGGACTGGGTCTTCAATGCAATCAAAAACGAAGAGGTGCTGACCCTTCACCGCGACTACTTTCGCTTGCGCAAGCCGATTGAACGCCGCGTTTACGAGCTAGCGCGCAAGCACTGTGGCCAGCAAAAAAGCTGGAAGATTACCCTAAAGCACCTGCTTATGAAGTCTGGGTCGCAAAGCCCAGAAAAGCGATTTCGTCAGATGATTAAGCAGCTGGCGGTTCATGATCACCTGCCAGATTATCAAGTGTTCTTCGATGAAGTGGCGGACATGGTGGTTTTTACCAATCGCGGCACGATGACCCCGCCCTCCCTTATCGAAGGGCGTATTCCTCCACTTAAGTCTGAAACCTACGATAGGGCGCGACAGGCCGCGCCTGGTTGGGATGTACGTCACCTGGAAAGTGAGTGGCGTGACTGGATCGTGGAGGCTCCGAGGGATGTGGATGCCGCATTTGTAGGCTTTTGCCGCAAGTGGTTCGAGAAGCGCGGTAGACCATAATCGGATTTAAAACCGGTTATTGATTTAAATCCGGTATCAAATTTTATTCTGGTATTGGAAATTTTACCGGTAAGTGATATGTTTCCGGTAACGAAAATAGTATGAGGCCGAGCAATGCCCGTCATCGTCATGGCAAGCCCCAAAGGGGGCGTCGGAAAATCCACATGTGCTGTAATCCTGGCCACAGAGTTCGCTCGGATGGGAGCTCAAGTGACAGTCTTGGACTGCGACCCCAACAAGTCACTGACCCGATGGGCATCTCACGGACTCCCCAAAGGTGTGACGCTTCATCAGGATATAGGGCGCTCTGAGATAGTGCCGACGATCAGGGCATCAGATGGCGATGGGCAGATCGTGATTGTTGATCTTGAAGGCGTAGCATCGCAGCTTGTCAGCCGCGCTATTTCTCAAGCTGATCTGGTTATCGTTCCTATGCAGCCAACGGCGCTCGACGCGGAGATCGGGTCTGAAGCCTTGGCTTTGATCCGGGAAGAGGAAGAGGCGCTTGGTCGCACAATCCGTCACGCCGTTGTTCTGACCAAAACAAGCGCAGCTGTGAAAAGCCGCGTTCAAAGAGATCTGGAAGAACAGCTGCGCGGGGCAGGGATAGACCTGATCGAACCGTCGCTCGTCGCTCGCGCGGCGTTTTCAGAAATCTTCGCTTATGGCGGTGATCTGACCGCGATGATGAAAGACCCTGACATGGTAACTGGCGGCAAGGTCGATAAGGCCTTGGAGAATGCCAAATACTTTACGGAGGCTGTCTATGAGCGGCTCAAATAGGCTTGCAGGGCTGAAGGCCCGACCAAAAGACACCACGGTTGCCGAGGTCCGCCGTGTCGATGAGGTTGGAGAGGCGAGGGGCTTCCTTGATCGTACCCCACGCAAGAAACCAGGGCGTAAACCAAGCCCACGCACCTATCAGCTGCACCCGAAGGTTTTCCCTGAAGTCGGGGAAGCGATTGCCGCTGAGGCAGAGCGTCTTGGCATCACGCAGGGCCAGCTAATAGAGATGATGTGGGAAGAATATCAAAAGCTTGCGCGCTAACCTTGGGACCATTCAGTAATGGAACCGCAGTTGCGCAATCTCTAGGCTTTGGCGATCGCCAGCTCCACTGACCCGGTAGACCATTCGATCTTCCTGAGAAATTCGCCGCGACCACCAGCCTGTCAAATCGCCCTTCAAAGGTTCCGGCTTGCCGGTTCCCTTGAAGGGGGTCCGCTTGCACTGCTTGATCAGCTCGTTGATCCGGTCGCGTACCTTGTCGTTGGTGTTGACCCAGTATTGATAGTCTTCCCAGGCCTGATCGGAAAAAACCAGCTTCACTCGGCCAGCTCACGCTCTTCGCCAGTTCCAGCATCGAGTTGCGCGATCGACGCGCGCAAGCGGGATGCGTTTTTCGGTGTGGACAAGAGGTGCAACGTCTCGTTGACGGCGTTCCAAGTGTCCAAGGACACAACCACAACGGACTCGCCCTTCTTGCGCGTCACGACAACTTCCTGCTTGTCGTGGATCGCTCGATCCATGACGCCCTTCAGTTGAGCTCGTGCGTCTGAGTAGGTCATAACATCCATGTCGACTCTCCTTTGCTTCCCTCTATATGTACAACATTAAGTACAAGTAAAGGGGTGGTACGAAGGCGGCAGTCAATTTCATGGAGAAATTACGAGAGAGAAAGGGCTCACATGAATGACATCGTTACCCGCCCCGCAGAGGAAATGTCTCGCGAGGAACTTTACGAACTGGTCTGGCAGACCCCCATGAGCAAGCTTGGTGCCCAACTCGCGACGAACGGGCCAGGCTTGGCCGCTCTTTGTCGAAAGCGCCAAATCCCTACGCCACCCTTGGGCTACTGGCAGAAAAAGGCCGTTGGCCGTGCTCCTGAAATGCCTCCTTTGCCGTCATTCGAACCGCCCCAAAAGACCTCCCCTTCAATCAAGCCAGCGCGGGGCAGTGGTAGACCGCCAGTACCTGCGTCCGTCCCATCTCGCGACGCTGAGTCCGTTGCGGGACTACCACCCTTCGATGAAGACGACGAAAGCCTTGACCATATGCGAGCGCTGCACCCGAAGGTGAAGGCATGGGTCGCAGAGCACCGTCAGCGACAGGAGAGCCGTCGAGCGGAAAACCGGCAACGGTCGCGCGACTTTTGGGGAGGATCACTTCCTCATATCAGCGACCTCACTGCGCGTGACCGATATCGCTTCAGGGTGACAAGCACCCTGTTTCGCGCGATCGAGAAGCAAGGGGGACAGATCGGCGAAGCCAAGCTTACAGGCAAGGTGACGTTTCTTGTCAGCGAGCAAGAGCTCAAGTGCGTAATCGCTGAGAAAATGTCGAGGGCGACAAAGATCATGGAAGGGGCAGGGAAGTGGACGGCCCTTCCTCATCACCACCAAACAGGCCTTGTTTCCTCTGGTTTTCTGCGCGTGAGGTTCGACACATACGTCAATGGCCGCAGTCGCGACTGGATTGAAACGCCCAAGAAGAAGATGGCGATTATCCTGCCTGATATTGTAAGCGCCATTATCGCGGCAGGGCCGCTTTTGGCAGAGGAGGCGCGGGAGCGCGCAGAATGGCACCGACGATACGAACAAGAGCAGGCAGAGCGCCGTGAGCGCCAAAGACAGCTGGAGATAGACCACAAGCGCTGGTGTCGGTTTCAGGACCACGCGGAAAATTGGCGTGTGCGCGCGCGGCTTTTGGTGTTCATCGAAGAGCTACGCCACCGTCTGCAAATTGAGGGTGATGCCGATATTGAAGGTAGACCTCTCAGCGAGTGGATTGTCTGGGCCGAAGAACGAGCCCTGTCGCTCGATCCGTTCCAGAACGATCTGAAAGGGCTTTTTGAGGCAATAAGTTTAGGCTGATTTTACCGCATGAAGGAGTAGCCCCCAAGGGTGAGAAAAATTGAACAAGCGGCACAATCCGTGACAGGTCCAATATGGACAAAGCCGCAGACAGCTTCCTCGGCTTCGTAGACGTTGCCTGCATCAGGCTATGGCTTAGCCATGTTGTCAACATGGCCTAATCTCTGGAATGAAGTCTCAGCTTTGGTGACGGTGCGACCTAAGTTATGATATTTCTACTCAAAGCTGTGCTACAAACAAAAAGTAATCTTCATGCTCGATACCGATTACTAAGAGGAGCTCGCGTGAGCCTATTTCCCAAGCCGCTTGGTATGGTGGATCTTCCAGCGCTTCCAGAGCGGAAGATTAAAGTTGGCGGTAACTGGATTGTGCAGGCCCCTTTCTTGGGGACAAGCACGAAAGCTCAAATTTCGCCCTCCCAGTTCAGGGATCATGATCTGATTATGACTGAACTGAGCGCGCCCTATGACGAGTTACTGCTCCGGCACAAGGGGGCTAAAAAAGTCGATAGCGATATGCCCGTGGTTACGGCATCAGCCACTCTTACCTATGAAGAACAGCCTGCCGACTTCACGCTGAAGTGGGACAACCTCGGCAAGCTCGCAAGATACGCCGATACTCCCGAAAAGGTGCTCGACGCGTGGGTCAACGCCTTTGATTTTCATACTGAAGATGAGGTTGCTGGGCGCGCTGGACTTCGAACGCCGCAGATCGGTGCTCTTCACGCCATCGCTGCGCATTTCGCCGTCGGAACTGATTTCGAGCCTGCGACTGTCGTTTTGCCGACGGGTACCGGCAAAACCGAAACTATGCTGGCGACCCAGGTATATCGTCGCTTGGAAAGGACGCTCGTTCTCGTGCCCAGCAAAGCGCTACGTTCACAGATTGCCGAGAAGTTCATCTCTCTAGGTGTTTTGCCTGATACGACCGTCGTACCGCCCGAAATCGCATGCCCCCGTGTAGCAGTGATCGCGACCGGATGGAAAACCGTTGATGATGCCCGGGAGATCGTCCGGCAAGCGAACGTCATCGTGACCCTGCCAAACACACTGGAGGCTTCCAATCAAGAAGCTGTAGCGGCGCTGATCGAGAGCACAACCGACTTGTTCGTCGACGAAGCCCACCACGTGTCGGCTGCAACATGGCTGTCCATTCGCGACAGGTTCGATGCGAAACGCATCCTTCAGTTTACGGCCACGCCATTCCGCCGAGACACCAAACGCGGCGATGGCAAGATAATATTCAACTACAAGTTAGGAGATGCACAAGCGGCTGGCTACTATCGGCCGATCAATCTTATTACTGTCGAAGAATACGGAGAAAACGAGGCGCGCGATCGCACAATAGCTGTCGCCGCCATCGCTGCATTGCGTCGTGACCGGGACGAGCTGAAACTCGACCATCTTCTCATGGCGCGCACCAAGTCCAAGGATAGGGCTGAGCAGGTATGCAGGCTCTACGCGGAACTCGCGCCCGACCTGAAGCCCCTGTTCGTTCACTCCAGCCTAGGTGTGCTCGCCACAAAGGAAGTGATGACGAAACTGTTCGACCGTGGGCCGCAAGGTTCGCGCATTGTCGTGTGCGTCGACATGCTGGGCGAAGGCTTCGACCTGCCTTTCCTCAAAGTTGCCGCTCTGCACGACAATCACAAATCTCTGGCGATCACACTCCAGTTCATCGGCCGTTTCACCCGTAAGGGCGATCCAGCCAAGATAGGTGAAGCAACAGTCGTCACGAACATTGCCGACCCTGAAGCTGAGAAAAAGCTGGCTAACCTCTACGCCGAAGGTGCGGATTGGGACCGGATCATCAAGCGGCTTAGTGAGGAGCGTATCGACGAAGAGCTCCGCCTTCAGGATGTCGTCTTCGGCCTTAAGGCGGAAGGAACGCTCCACGATCAGCTATCGCTGTGGAACCTGCGGCCAGGACTGTCAGCCCAGTTCTTCAGGACGAAGTGCGAGACGTGGAATCCAGTCGCGTATCAGGAAGTGCTGCCGAAAGGAGCTGAAAGCTGGTTTTCCTATAGCGAAGAAGATGGTGTTCTGGTCGCGGTCATCTGCCGCGCGGACAAGGTAGGCTGGGGTAATTACCAGAACGTCTTAAACACGATCTACGATCTGCTCGTCATTCGGTGGGACAAGGATACTAGCGCCCTATGCCTCTACTCAAGCGACTACAAGGGTGTACGTTCGGAGAAGCTCGCTCAGATGATCACCGATGACCGCACCGAACTCGTCTCGGGCACACCGATTTTCAACATCCTCAACAACGTCGAATTACCACTCGTGAAGAGCCTCGGTTCATCACGGATTGGCGCAATTAGCTTCACCTCTTATTTTGGCCCCAACGTTACGGAGGGGCTTGCGCTCATCGAGAAGGCGCAGTCCGAGCTTAACAACCTTGCCTGCCTCGGCTACGAAAACGGCGAGCGTGTCATTTGGGGTGGCACCCAACGCCGCGGCAAAGTCTGGCAGCAAAAGGCTGGTACGATCGCCGAATGGATTGAGTGGACCAAAGCCACTTGGGCCAAGGTTACGAAAAATGGTGAGGAGCAAGCGAACGTTATTCGCGACTTTCTCAAGCCTGAAAAGTTGAACAAACCTCATTCATCCCAAGCCATCGCAGTACAATGGGGCGAGCAGGCCCAACAGCGTTTCAATGATCGTCAATCAGTCCTGTTTGGCGATGCCGAAGTGCCCATGTACGAGATTGATCTCGAGCTCGGTGAAGCCGGTCCGAATGGCGAAATCCATATCCGGATCGTTAGCGAGAATGCGGCTTCGGAATACAGCCTTACCATCAGCGAGGACCTGCCGGGTGGCTACAAACACGACCACGTGACCGGCCCGTTGGTACACTTCAGGATCGGGAACGGCGATCCCGTTAATTTGCCGGAATATCTGCTTAAAGACCCATTCGTCATTCACTACGTAGACGGTACTTATTCTTACAATTGCTACCACATCCCCGCAAAGCTAGACGCAGGTTTGTTCCCAAAAGATCGCTTGGAAGCTTGGGACTGGACGGGAATTCCTCTTAACAAGGAGTCGATGCACAAGAAGGCCGAACAGGCGACTATTCAGTACCGAACAGCTGAGAATCTGAAGCGGGAGTACGAAGTCGTTTTCAACGACGATGGATGCGGGGAAGCCGCCGACTTGGTGTGCTTGAAGGACGTCGATGAGGACACAATCCGGCTGTGTCTCGTACACTGCAAAGGCGCGCATGGCGGTCAGGTGTCGCGCAACATCACAAATTTTTATACCGTGTGTGGTCAGGCGCAAAAAAGCATCACCGCTAAGCACGCAGGCCTACCGACGCTCTACCGCGATCTCAAACGCCGACACGAATCGTGGGCTCGTGAAGGAGCCAGCAGGTTCCTCAAAGGCGATATGAAACAGCTCGCCTATTTCAAGGAGAAGGCTCGGCGCGCCAAGATTGAGTTCGAGATGATCCTCGTTCAGCCAGGCGGGTCAGTGGCCACCATCACCGATGACGTACTTCGCTTGTTGGCGACCACGGAGCTCTATCTCTTCAAGACGACGCAGGCGAAATTGCGTGTGATAATGTCGAGCTGACACCGTTCATGCCTAAGGCCAGAGCCCGTGCAGGCAGGCAAGCCGTCACGATCAGCCACGTCAAATTCGAATTGCACAAAGGCCAGCCTTGAATAGGCTAAGGCAAAATTCAAGGAAGATAAATTAATGTCTGTATTCGTAGTTACATGGAATTTGAATAAAGAGCGCTCGAACTACTCCGCCGCCCGTACCGCATTCATTGCGCAGCTTGAAAACTATACAAACAAGTCAGATTCTGGATTGGAGTCAGTACGGTTCATCGAGACAAATCAGAGCGCTGATCAAGTCGACAGCTTCTTGCGCCAGAAGATGGATCAGAACGACCGTCTTCTCGTCTCCAAAATGAACCATGGGCAACATCAAGGATGGCTAAGCAAGGAGGTCTGGGATTGGATAGATCCCCGCCTCTAGCAAAAACAGCGCACCAGCGAGTGCCGCACGTAGGTGTCTTTGTTAACTGATGGCTGACGCTGGTTTGTTACGGAAGCAAGCGCAAGTATCAGGATGTATGCGAGCTTTTGGTTGATAGCTCGCATGCCATGAAAGCGTCCAGTTGAGTCCAGTACAACGACCTACTGCAATGAGCCATCATCGTTAGAAGCAGCGAAGATGCGAAGCCCGTTCTTGCGATAGTTCGATGGAGCTAGTCCACCGACCCGGCGGAAAAAACGTGAGAAACTGGCCATCTCTGCGAAGCCGAGGCGGTCGCTGATTTCAGACATCGGTAGGTTAGTATTGTCGAGCAGTTCACGAGCTCGGCGTAGGCGAACATTGTCGAGAATCTGGCGATAGCTGCTGTTAGCCTCAGCCAGCTTGCGATGTAGTGATCGCTCAGACGCATTAAGCGCACGCGCTGCCTGTTGCGCGTTTGGAAATGCCCCCCGAGACTCCATAAGTAGCTGATAGACCGATTTCACAATGCCATTATGCTTCGGGCTGGTCTCGAGTATGTTCTGGCAAAGTCTTTTGTAGTTCTCAGCCAGTAATGGGTTTGCTAATGGTAGGGGTAGGGCCCCTGTGCCCTCGGCAAAATGGATACAGTTGCGCTCAGCACGGTAGGCGATATCGACCTGCCAGCGGTCTTCTATACCCATCCATCCTTTGGGCCGGTCGAGCCGGCTTTCGATTAGGCGCAGCGGCAAGTTTTCTTGCCGCATATCACGGAAGAACGTCGGACCGGAGCCGAGTAGGCGTTCGTGCATAAACTCTTTCAGGTCAGCGGGGACGTATTCGTCGTTAGCGATGAAGGCGACGGCGATGCCATCCTCTTCAAGGATGTCGTATTCAATTAGTGCATACCCCAGTGCTTGCATTGTTGTGAAGGTTCGTAGGCCTTCGGTAACATTGCGCGAAACTAGGGCAGCCAGTCCAAGGGGACCGTAGGCTATTAGACTGTAGCGCAGACCAGTCAGGAATCCGATGGCGGGAATATGCTTTGTATTCTGCCAGAACAATCGCTGGAAGGCCAACTCTTGATGGCCGTTCAGAGAGCCCCATGGGTCATCTAAGATTTCTGGAACTAGACCTGATCCGATGATCAGCGGGATGGGATCAATGTCATATTCCCTCAGGATTTCGGCCATGATGCGAAGGCTCTGATTCGGGAGGCGGATGCTTTGGATCAGACCGACTTTCATAGAGATTTCCCCGCGTTTCACATCGAGGTCGAATGTGACACACTGGCAGTTAAAGTCAAATTATTGGCGTGGTTGAACATTCTCAATGATGCGAAAAGTTGTAACTCTTGGCTTTGGAGGAGAGCTGAAAAAGGCTAATTCAGGGGAAAACTGATATTTTTCGCAAACGCTGTATCCCTGGTTTCTGGTGGATACGAATGCGGTCAGTTGGCTGAATCTGACAACTCTCTCTATGCCAGTGCGGCAAGCGACGCCATACGCCCCCAGACAGTTTTGGGTGCATTGGGTCGATGATGCTTGGCAGATTGTTCGAGCGATGCATCCTTGGGAGGGAAACATGAAACGTCGAAATTTTCTGCAGACAGCCGGGGCCGCTGCCCTTGTCACCACGCTGCCAGCGCCGATGCTGCGTGCTAGGACAGCGGAGGAGTTCCACATTGCCGCCATTCTCGCTTTTTCCGGTGCTTACGGGTTGATTGGGAACGACATGCGTAAGGGCGCTGAACTGGCTGTCGCAAAGCGCGGCGGCATGGTGCTGGGTAAGCCCATCCGCTTCACTTGGGAAGATGATGAAACCAAGCCACAGCCTGCGGTGCAGAAGGCCAGCCGGCTTTTGGCAGAAGGCGCTCAGATGATGTTCGGTGCGGTCAGTTCCGCCTCAACGCTGGCTTTGCAGAGCCTGTCGACTCAGCGCAAGGTACCACACCTTGTCACAATTTCAGCCGACGATGCGATTACCAAGAGAGATGGCGCGCCCTATTCTTTCCGAACCTCCAACACGCTCGGCATGGAAGTTAATATGTCTATGGAGTTCGTTAAATCGCGTGGGCTCAAGAAGATCTATGCGGTGACTGCCGACTATCAGGCAACGCGCAGTGGTTTCGAGCAGTTCGCCGAATTAGCAAAGGCCGCCGGGGTCGAAATTGTTGGTAACGACTATGCGCCACTCGGCAACCGTGATTTTTCTGTGATTATTGACAAGATGGCGCGGTCGGATGCGGACGGGATCGCGGTCATGGCCACTGGTAACGATGGCATCACGTTCGTTAAGCAGGCTGCCCAGATCGATCTGGGCAAGGAAAAGGTGATTTTTGGGCCTGTTCTTCAAGACGATGTATTCGCCGCCGCAACCGGTCCAGCAGCGCTTGGAGTGAATTCCGGCGTGCGCTATCACTACAGCGTCGACAATCCCGCAAACAAGGCTTTCGTTGAAGCCTACCGGGAAGCGCATGGTGCGTTTCCGTCAAGCTTTGCGGGCGAGGCCTATGACGGGCTGAGCTGGTGGCTTGATGTGGTCGAAGAGACTGACAGTTGGGATGTCGATGCTTGGGTCGAGGCCTTTGCAAACAGCGTCTATGAGGACTCGGTTGAAGGTCGCAAGGAAATGCGCGCTTGCGATCATCAAGCTTCGCAGGTCGGGCTGTGGGGAGAGGTCGTCAGGGGTGAAGCGCCGATGCCTGAACTCACTATGAAAATTACTGAAATCTTCCCGGCGGAACGTCTTTTCGACAGCTGTTGAGTAGACTGACGCAACTGGGTGGCGGCGGACTACTGGTTCGTCGTCTACCCGCTTTTTCGGGATATCGCAGTTATGTCTACTATCATTATTGGGCTCAGTCTCAGCTTTCTTCTCTTCTTGCTGTCCGCAGGTCTCACGCTGATTTTCGGAATGCTGGGCGTAATAAACTTCGCCCATGGAGCTCTCTACATGCTGGGTGCATATACCAGCTTTCAAATCGTCCAGATGACAGGCTCATTCTGGCTGGGGTTACTTTTTGCGCCAGTGATCATTGCCGGGCTGGGGGCACTTATCGAAATACTCGCGTTAAAACAAGTCTATTCGCGTGACCATATCTTTCAGCTGCTGTTGACCTTTGGCCTTATCCTGGTGATCGATGACGCAACCAAGCTGATTTGGGGCCTCGATTACAAGCAGGTGCCGACGCCTGATTTTCTTTCAGGGCCGGTTTCGCTCTTCGGCAGCCAGATCTCGAGCTACCGGCTCTTTGTAATTGGCTTTGGCGCAGCTGTGTCGTTTGGGCTGTTCGTTCTACTTGATCGCAGCAAATGGGGTATGATTATCCGAGCGGCGAGTTCGGACCCTGACATGGCTCGCACTTTGGGCATCGACGTGAACAGGGTCCGCACCGGTGTTTTCGCGCTAGGTTCCTATCTTGCCGCGCTTGGCGGGGTGATAGCCGCGCCACTTGTGCCTATCGAATTGGGCATGGGATTCAGCGTAATCATTGACTGTTTTATCGTCGTCATCATTGGTGGGCTAGGCAATATCCGCGGCGCTATCTTCGCCTCACTACTGTTGGGTATGACCCGGGCAGCCGGCTATACTTATGCCACTGAATGGGTAGAACTTCTTACATTCGCTCTGCTAATTGGGACGTTGATGTTCCGTCCTGCGGGCCTTTTCAGCTACAAGGGGCGCACGGCATGACACGCAGAGCCATGGGCCAGACGGTGATGGTCCTTATCATTGCGGCGATGATCATCGTGCCGTTCTTCCTGCCCAGTGAACAATGGTTGAACCTTGTCAGCTTAATCCTGATCTGGGCACTGTTCGCCATTGGGTTCGACCTAGTCTTCGGTGTTACTGGGATGCTGTCGTTCGGACATGCGGCTCTGTTCGGCACTGGCGGCTATACGTTAACTGTCCTGATGCTAAGCTACCAAATCGGCTTCCTGCCTGGGCTGATAGCTGCCGCACTGACAGGCGCGCTGCTAGCTTTCGGTTTGGGGTTGTTTGCGCTCAGGGTGTCGGGACTATTTTTCGCACTGCTAACTTTGGCTTTGGCGCAGATGATGTACATCCTCGCTTCGAACAAGCTTCGCGCACTGACCGGTGGGCTTGACGGTATCCCTGGCGTTCCGCGACCTGATCTGTTCGGCATCGATTTCTACGAAAATCGTAACTATTACGGTTTCATCGTCGTAGTCTTCCTGATTGGCCTCGCCATCATGGCATTGTTGCGGGCTTCGCCGTTTGGCCGGGCGCTGCGGGCAATACAGGCCAACGACACTCGCGCCGCACAGTTAGGCTACAACGTGCACGCCCTGCGGCAGTCGGCTTTCGTGGTGTCAGGCGCCTACGCAGGGGTGGCTGGCGCGCTGCTGGCATCGCTAATGTTCTACATTAGCCCGCAAATGTTGCACTGGAGCACCTCGGGCGATGTGCTGATCATGACCGTGTTGGGTGGCAAAGGCACCCTGCTGGGACCGATATTGGGCGTCGCAGTGTTTGAGCTGCTTAAGGAAGAACTCAGTCGGGCTACACAGTATTGGTACGGTATCTTAGGGCTAATCTTCATTTTTGCCACGATCTTCCTGCGCAATGGCATTGCTGGTCTGTTTCATGGACAGGATGATCGCGACGACGGAGGCTCCTCATGACCGCCGGTTCGCTGAGCTGTGAGAATATCCAAGTGTCTTTCGGTGGGTTGAAGGCGGTCAACAGCGTCACCTATGACTTCAAACCAGGGCGTCTTTACGGGTTGATCGGGCCGAATGGAGCAGGCAAAACCACGCTAATGAACGCGCTGTCAGGCCACGCCGCGTTGAGCGGGGGGCAGGTCAGGCTTGACGGGCAGGATGTGACGAACTTGTCGGTACACCAGCGCACGCGCAATGGGTTGGGGCGCAGTTTCCAGATTACTAAAATCTTCGCGGGTATGTCGGTGTTGGAAAACCTCCAGATTGCGGCATTTGCCCACCGCTATCGGTTGCAGCCCTTTTGGTTGCCGGCTAGTCGTTTCGCGGCGGTGCGAGAACAGGCCGAGCGCGTGCTGGAAGAGGTCGGGCTAAGCGAACTGGCACATCGGCCGGCTGAATACCTGTCGCACGGGGACCAGCGCGCGCTGGAAGTAGGCCTTTCGCTGCTGAGCGAGCCGCGAGTGCTGTTGCTCGACGAACCTCTGGCCGGCGTCGGCCACGATCAGCTTGAGCGGGCAATCGGCCTAATCAGACAAATTGTAAAAGACCGTACAGTCCTGCTGATTGAGCACAACATGGATGTGGTGATGCAGGTCTCAGACGAGATCGTAGTGATGGTGCAGGGCGAACTTCTTGCCTCGGGCGCACCAGCCGATATCCGCGCCAATGCGGCAGTGCGGGCAGCCTATCTGGGGGAAGAGCCATGACTCTGTTGGAGCTGGACTCATGCGATGTCTTCTATGGTAAGGCGCAGGCGTTGCATCAAGTGTCGCTTGGAATTGAGTCGGGCGAGGTGGTCTCGTTGATTGGACGCAACGGCGCGGGCAAGAGCACGATCTTGAAGACGTTGATCGGGCTAAGTCGCGCGGCCAAGGGCCGGTGTCTATGGAAGGGCGGCGATGTGACGACGCTACGTCCGGATCAACTTGGACGACTTGGCATAGCTTATGTGCCCGAGGACCGGCGCATTTTCTCGAACCTTACGGTAGAAGAGAACCTACGGATTGCGACCGTAATGGGCCGCCAGGGCGCTTGGAATGCTGCCCGCGCATATGAGCTGTTCCCAGTGTTACGCGAACGCGCTACTCAGCCTGGCGATACGCTCTCTGGGGGTGAGCAGCAGATGCTTGCCATTGCGCGTGGACTGCTCACCAATCCTGAAGTGCTCCTGCTGGACGAACCTACAGAGGGTCTGGCGCCACTGATCGTTGACCAGTTGGTCGAGGCGATGCGTTTGATCAATGCTGAGGGTATGACCTTACTGATTGTTGAGCAAAATCTGCGCGTGCCAATGAAGCTGGCCCACCGACAATATGTGGTCGACCACGGCTCCATACGGTGGAGCGGAACAACGGCAGACTTGCAAGCCAACCGCGACGAGATCGAGAAACTGATCAGTGTTTGAGGGAGCGATATGGAAAAGACTTATATCATTGGGGTCGGGATGTCTCATTTCGGACGGTTCCTAGATCGCAGCCTAGCCGACATCACCGGCGAGGCAGTGACCGAAGCACTAATCGATAGCGGACTTACGGCCAACGACATAGGGGCGGCTTACTTCGCCAATTCCACGCAAGGCGTGGTTGAGGGACAGCATCTTGTGCGTGGCCAACTAGCGCTCCGCAAGCTGGGATTTCAGAACCTGTCAGTCACTAATGTGGAAAATGCCTGCGCTAGTGGCAGCACCGCTCTTAACTCGGCCATAGCCTATGTCGCCTCGGGACAGGGCGATGTGGCATTGGCCGTCGGCGCGGACAAGATGAATGCACCTGATCGTGCCCAATCTTTCGCCATCTTTGACGGTGCTTGGGACGTGAGCGACGTCGAGGGTCAGATCGCACGGCTAGAGCAGTTGGGAAACGCGGTGCAACCGCCTAAGCGCGAAGTTGAACCGGGTCAGCGAAGTGTGTTCATGGATGTTTATGCCGCACTAGCGCGGTTTCACATGGGCACTTTCGGAACCACGCAGATGGATATCGCTCATGTTGCGGCAAAGAACCACCGTCATTCGGTGCTCAATCCAAAGGCGCAATATCGCAATGATATGACGGTGGAGGAGGTGCTGGCTGCGCGCGAGATTTCTTGGCCACTCACCCTACCGATGTGCGCGCCGATCAGCGACGGCGCTGCGGCAGCCATCGTCGTTTCCGAGAAGAAGGCGCGGCAGATTGGTCTTGCTCGAGCAGTTCATATTGCGGCGTCAGTGCAAGCGGCGGGATCAGACCGCGCTCCCGAGGATCTGGAGCACCACATCTGCCGCCGAGCGGTGGACAAAGCCTACGAGTTGTCGGGAATTGCACCGGAGGACGTGTCTGTGGTCGAGGTGCATGACGCGACGGCCTTTGCGGAGTTGCAGCAGGCCGAGCTTTTGCGGCTTTGCCCGATGGGCGAGGGTGGACGGCTTGCTTCCTCTGGCGCAACAACCTTGGGCGGGCGCATTCCGATCAATGTCTCAGGCGGGCTCGAATCTCGTGGTCATCCCATCGGAGCGACCGGACTGGCACAAATCTATGAGCTGGTCACGCAACTAAGAGGCGAGGCGGGAGATAGTCAGGTCGAAGGCGCGCGTGTGGCGCTAGCCGAGAACGGTGGCGGATTTCACGGATACGAGGAAGCGGTGGCGGTGATTACGCTGCTGCAGCAATAGGAGAGGGCCGCATGCGACTAATCGACTTTTTCGACCGTGGCGTCTCGATCAACCCCGACCGGGTTTATCTGGAAGATGACGATGTCAGCCGAACTTTTCGTGAGGTGCAGGCGCGCACCTATCAATTTGCCAACGCCATCGCGGCTGAAGGCTTCGGTCCAGGCCGCATGGCGGGCATCTACAGCCCCAATTGCGTGAGCGGCTTTGAGGCCATGTTGGGCCTGTTCCGCTCAGGCACGGCTTGGGTACCGGTAAATGCAAAGAACGCAATCGACGAAAACGCTTATATCCTCGATCACAACGACGTTGAAATTCTATTTTACCACAGCAGTTTTGGACCTGCGATGGAACGGATCAAGGTGCTGTGCCCCAAAATACAGCGTTTCATTTGCTTGGACCTCGTCGGGGCGGAAGGTCCTTGGCTGGAAGACTGGCTGGCCGACGCCGCCGACACTGATCCGGACGTCAAGCTAGCTCCCGACGATCTGGTCGGCATTCTATCGTCCGGTGGCACTACGGGACGTCCTAAGGGGATCATGCTGACCCAGTTAAACTGGGCCACTATGATTGCCAATTTCTATTCTGGCATGGAGGTCGGCCCTGCTCCGGTCCACTTGCTGATTGCGCCAATGACCCATGCCGCTGGAGTGATGGCGGTAGTTCTGTCGGCAGCCGGTGTGCGCAATATCATCCTGCCAGGCTTTGACGCCAAGCGTGTGCTTGACACCATTACACAGGAAGAGGTCACGCATCTATTCTTGCCGCCTACGGCTATCTACATGTTGCTCTCCGAGCCTGGGATAGAGGCGCGCCGTTTTCCTTCTCTTCGCAGCTTTATCTACGCGGCTGCACCGATGGCCATCGATAAGCTGCGCCAATGCTTAAACATCTTCGGGCCGGTGATGACACAGAGCTTTGGACAGGCCGAATCCCCGATGTTCTGCACCCTGCTGACCCCCAAGGATCATCTAGTTTTGGGCGATCCGACGTGCGAGCACCGGCTGGCTAGCTGCGGCAGACCGACGTTGCTGACGCCGGTGGCCATCATGGACGACGACGGCAATCTCCTGCCGCGAGGAGATCGGGGTGAGATCGTGGTGCGAGGAAACCTAGTGATGAAGGGTTATTACAAAAACCCCGAAGCGACCGCCGAGGCTTCGCAACATGGATGGCATCATACGGGAGACGTCGGATACATCGACGAAGAAGGCTATCTCTACATCGTCGATCGCAAGAAGGACATGATCATATCGGGCGGGTTTAACGTCTATCCCTCCGAAGTAGAACAAGTGATTTGGGCTCATCCAGCCGTGCTGGACTGTGCAGTGATTGGGGTGCCTGACGAGAAATGGGGCGAAGCCGTGACGGCGGTAGTCGAGCTGAAGCCCGGGGCCATACTGGACCCAGACGAGATCATCCGCATCTGCAAAGCAAGCCTCGGTAGTGTGAAGGCGCCAAAAACGGTGGTGGTCTGGGACGTGTTGCCGCGTAGCCCGGTTGGCAAGGTGCGAAAGAAAGATATTCGCGACGTGTTCTGGCAGAACCAGACGCGGAAGATCTGAGGGCTGAGCATGAACATTTCCGAACTTCTGGCGCAATCAGCTCGTACATTCGCCCAACGGCCGGCGGTTTGTCTGGGTGGTAAGACCTTCTGCACCTACGCAGGCCTGCGCGACCGCAGCGCCGCGCTGGCCGCCGGTCTGCGCGCGCGGGGCGTGCCTGTAGGTGGGCGCGTCGTAATCTACATGGGTAACCGACCGGAATATATAGAGATTCTATTCGGCATCTGGGCAGCCGGCTGTGTGGCGGTTCCGGTTAATGCCAAACTGCATCCGGCCGAAGTGGACTTCGTGCTGAAAAATTGCGGCGCGGCGCTTTTGTTTACTGACGAGGCCGAAGAAAAGGTCAGTTTCGCCGGAACTGTTGTCGTCGCAAGCCCCGAATATACCGCGTTGTTGGCCGAACCTGCACCTTTTCTAACTGAGCAGGTCGCGCCGGAAGATCCCGCCTGGATCTTCTATACCTCTGGTACTACCGGCCGCCCAAAAGGTGCGGTGCTGGCCCATCGCAACCTCTGGGCGATGACGCTAAGTTTCCTAGCCGACATCTGCCCAGTGACTGAAGACTCGGCTGCGCTGCATCCAGCGCCCTTGTCGCACGCAGCAGGGCTCTTTGCGCTCCCCTTTGTGCGGCGAGGCGCCGTCAATGTCATTCCTGAAAGCGGCGGATTCAACCCCGAGGAACTGGTAGAGTTGCTGCACCGCTTTCCGCATTCTTCGTTCTTTGCTGCGCCAACGATGCTGAACCGCTTCACTGCCTGTCCTGTGCTGGACAATCAAGCCATGGACAATCTCGACCTAATATTCTGTGGCGGTGCGCCGATTTATGTCGAGGATTTGCGCCATGCGCTTAACCTGCTGGGGTCACGTATTTGGATAGGCTACGGCCAAGGCGAGGCGCCCTGCACAATCAGTTATCTGCCACCGCATTTGCTAGGTCCTGACACGTCTGAAGCCTTACTCGGCTCGGCTGGCATCCCTCGTTCAGGCGTGTCAGTCCGCGTGGTGGACAACACTGGTGTAGATTGCTTGCCCGACGTACCGGGCGAGGTGATCGTATCAGGCGACGTAGTGATGGCTGGCTACTGGCAGAACCCCGAAGCCACTGCGTCTGCGATGCGCGACGGGTGGCTCTACACAGGCGATATCGGCAGTTTCGACGATCAGGGTGTGCTGACGCTCAAAGACCGGTCCAAAGATGTAATAATCTCAGGCGGCTCGAACATCTATCCCCGGGAGGTCGAGGAGGTGCTGTTACGCCACCCCGGCGTGACCGAAACCAATGTGGTCGGCCGACCACATCCTGACTGGGGCGAGGAAGTGGTGGCTTTCGTCGTGGCTGACCCCGAGGTTACAGCTGAAGCGCTGGACCTGCTCTGCCTCGATCAGATCGCGCGCTTCAAGCGCCCGAAATCTTACCGTTTCGTCCCGTCGCTGCCGAAAAGCAGTTACGGCAAAATTCTCAAGACCGAACTGCGCCGGTTGTTGGCCGAAACCGAACCAACGCCGTAAAAACCCTGACCAAGGAGACCTTGACATGACAGTCCTTATCGCTGGTGTCGGCATGATTCCCTTCGCTAAACCGGGTGCTTCAGCCCCTTATGACGAGATGGGCGAGGCCGCGATCCGGCTCGCGCTGAAAGATGCCGGCGTCGATTTCGACGCAGTGGAACAAGCTTATGCCGGCTATGTCTATGGAGACAGTACCAGCGGCCAGCGGGTGATCTATCGAGTGGGGATGACCGGCATTCCCATCGTCAACGTCAATAACAACTGCTCTAGCGGATCGACCGCGCTCTTCTTGGCGCGGCAGGCGGTGGAAAGCGGCGTGGCCGATTGCGTGCTGGCCGTCGGCTTCGAACAGATGATGCCAGGCGCGCTTGGCACTGTGTTCTCCGATCGCCCCTCACCACTGGGCGAATTTGACACCGTGACCGACGCGTTGATTGGCGAATCGGATCTGCCTATGACGCTGAAGTATTTCGGCGGGGCTGGGAAAACACATATGGAGCGGTATGGCACCCGGTTGGAAACCTTCGCAGCAATCCGTGCTAAGGCCAGCCGCCACGCCGCGCGAAACCCGCTGTCAGTTTTCCGCAAGGAGATGAGCGTCGAGGATGTGATGAACGCTCAGATTATCTGGCCTGGCGTGATGACGCGCCCTATGGCCTGCCCGCCGACCTGCGGCGCTGCAGCAGCTCTGCTCGTATCCGAGGCCTTCGCCCGGCGCAACGGCCTGGACGCGACAGTTCGCATTCGTGCGCAGGCGATGACTACTGACCGCCCCGGCAGCTTCGAAAGCCGCGATATGATCGAAATCGTCGGTGCTGACCTGACGCGCAAAGCGGTGCAGAAAGTCTATGAGGCAGCAAGCGTCGGTCCCGAGGATATCGACGTGATCGAATTGCACGACTGCTTTGCCCAGAATGAGCTGATCACCTACGAGGGCCTAGGTCTATGCGGCGAAGGTGAGGCGGAAAAACTCATCATGGATGGCGACAACACCTATGGCGGCAAATACGTCACCAACCCTTCGGGCGGGTTGCTATCCAAGGGGCATCCATTGGGCGCGACTGGGCTTGCTCAATGTTATGAGCTGACGCTGCAACTGCGAGGCTGCGCCGAGGATCGGCAGGTCGAAGGCGCGCGGCTGGCGCTTCAGCATAATCTCGGGTTGGGTGGCGCGGCTGTAGTGACGCTTTATGAAGGGGGCGCATAGTGGTTCGGAGCGACATGGAATATGGTGTTGCCTTAGTGACTGGGGCTGGTTCTGGTATCGGGCAAGGCGTAGCGCTACGACTAGCCAGGCTTGGCGCCCGCGTTGTCGTCACCGACATCTCGGAGGCCGGAATAGAAGAGACCCTAAACCTGATTGCGGCAGAGGGCGGCAAGGCGACAGGTCAGCAGCTCGACGTCTCCAATGCGGCCTCCATCGAGGCGGCGTTCGCATCCGCCGAGGCCTGGGACAAACCAGTCGACGTGTTGGTCAATAACGCAGGGATCGTGGCACTGCATTCCTTTCTCGACTTCCCAATCGATGACTGGACTCGCGTGATGGCAGTGAACGTAACAGGGGCCTTGCTGTGCGCGCAGCGCGCTGGACGGGCAATGGTGAAGCAAGGCTATGGTCGGATCGTCAACATCGCCTCGGTGAGCGGAATACGCGCTGGCGTGGGGCGCACAGCCTATGGCACCTCAAAGGCGGCGATGATTGGACTAACCCGGCAAATTGCGCTGGAGCTAGCGCCGCACGGCGTGACGGCGAATGCCGTCGCGCCTGGCGCTATTGTGACGCAGTTGACGCGGGACAACTATACCGAAGAGACTGTAGCCACACTCTTGCCGATGATCCCAGCGCGCAGGATGGGCGAAGCAGCCGACATCGCCGCTGCAGTGGCGTATCTGGCCAGTCCCGACGCTGGTTATGTAAACGGCGAGATATTAGTGGTTGATGGCGGCTATGTCGCCGGTGGCATGACGCAGACGGGTAGCCTGAACCTAGTCGATACAGAACGGGATCCTTGACGTGCCAATTGCTCCATCTCTTATACAAGATTATTAAGCCAAGGGCAGCAGATGGCTGATCGCTACCCTTTTTCTAGGGCATCAATGGCTTTGCTTCGCCCATGCGGCCCATCACCCGTTACCCTGAGGGGTGGTTCGGAGGGAGACTGACCGCCGTCTGTCAACGGTGGAGAGAAAACCGGCTACGTGCTGGGGTAAGGCGAGCTTTTTGTACCCACATACTTGAGAAACAGTGATGCCATGCCAAGATCCAATGACAACATGATCAATTTCACGGAAATGGTTAGGAAGTTTGATATTACTCCGCGCACTCTGCGGTACTACGAGTATCTTGAACTTCTCAAACCCACGCTAGAAGGCCGCGACCGACTTTACGATCGCAAGCAAGTTGCACGATTCAAACTGATCCTGCGGGGGCGTCGCTTCGGAATGAAGCTTGAAGAAATTAGGGCTTGGCTGGAATTGTACGATAGCAGGGGGTCAAAAGAGCAACTGCGCGAATGGGCGAAAATATCGAAGGGGCTTGAAAAGACCCTTCGCGCTGAGATTGCAGAAAGACGCAAAGCGTTGGCTGAGTTGCGCGAAACCTCAAAACTCGCTAATGAATTAGTCGCCAACAACAATTAAAATTACATTCCGATTCCTGCATAAGCAGACTTTGATGTATTGGCGGCTGGGTTTGCAAAGATATAGCTATACCTACGATCTGCACCGGTTCTCTTTCTTAAGCAGATCGCATCGAGCTTGTGGCTTGCGTGCGTCGCCAGCGAGAGGACCATGGTGTTACGCTGGAAGATACCCACTGCTGGCGGGCTCAGGCTCCCCAAGTTTTGTTTGATTTTCAGCTTTGTGCTTCATGCGAGCTTTACGATAAAAGCTTGCATGATGCCCAAGCGAAAAACTCAGCAAAACATGGGTAAAATACCAAGTCGCGCAACACGTGTCTTTCATGATGCAAGGTTTATAGGTATTATACCGCTATAACCTCGCAAGGATTTGCCCGTGAAAGCTGCCGTTGAGACCACCTGGAACAAAGGACGCGTCGTGGGTAAAAAACCACCGCTGACGCCCGACCAGGTATCGCTGATCCGTATGATCCTGCGCCAGGAAAAAGCTTTGCGTGATCTGGCACTGTTCAACACCGCCCTCGATACCAGTTTCCGGGGATCGGATCTGGTGCGGTTGCGGGTGGCGGATGTGGCTACGCCTGCCGGTGTGCGCGAGATCGTGGAAATCCGGCAGAAGAAGACCGAAGCCCGCAATGCACGCCCGGTCCAGGCGCGGCTGTCCTCGGGCACGCGCGACAGTCTGCGCACCTATCTCGCAGCTTCAGAAAAGCCGCTGCACGGCTGGCTGTTCACGGGGCAAGGGGAAAGGTGGTCCCAGTCCCACCTAAGCGAAAGCCAACTCTGGCGGCTGTTCAAGTCCTGGCTGGAAAAAGCGCGTCTCGATCCCAGCCTCTATGGCCTGCATTCGCTGCGCCGGACCTTCCCGACGCATATATATCAGCAAACCGGCAACCTACGCGCGGCCCAACTGCTGCTCGGCCATGCCAGTATTGAGAGCACCAAGGAATACATCGGCACCGAACAGGCCGAAGCCTTGGAAATCGCGCGCAAGTATCATCTCTGAGCCATGCAGACCTATCTCGAAAAGCGCCAGCCTGCCCAAAACGTCGCTCGGTTCTACCGGATGGCGGTCATGCCGAACTTGTTTGGCGAATGGACGCTCTACCGCGAATGGGGCCGCATAGGGCAGGGCGGTCAGGTTCGGATGGATTGGTTCGAGGACGAGAACCAGGCTGTCGCGGCTCTGGTCACAATGGAAGCCTCCAAGCGTCAGCGAGGCTACTGGGTGGAGCCCCAGCAACTGGCGATGTTTGATCTGACCGGTTGAATTCACGCGGCCACATCTCAACCGTTCAACTGGATTTACAACAGGGTTGCCAGTATGTTCTACTTTAGATCAACAACATTGAGAGGCAAAGTATGAGCGGTGAGAGCGATAGCAGCAGCAGAGAAACGAAGCCTGCACCAACCATAGTAACGAGGCCGCACAGCAGTGAGAACGTTTCGATAAACTCGCAACAGCCCATGGCAAGTGCGCCGGTCGCGCCGCCACCGCCAAAGCCAAAGAGATAGGCGTAGTGGCTAAGACCCCGAAACCTCCGCAAACGCCCCCCGTCAAACTGCCGCCGCGGCAGACAACAGTCGGGATCAAAGTCCAAGGATCACAGCAGCCCATTGCTGCCGCCCCTGGAACACCACCACCGCCCAAGCCTAAAAGGTGAAACACATGGCAAGAGAGCCCGCGCCCGCGCCTTCCCCACGTCCGTCAAGTATTCCGCGCTCGATCCCCGAAACGAATACGCGGCCTAGCCCGAGCGCACCTATTACGCCGCCGCCCCCGAAGAGGTAAAAAGTGCAATCATCCGATAAACAGACGCCTATGTCAGCTAGCGGAGGGGTCTTCATCCCCGACAACGCCAGACCCCTTCCCAGTGCCCCGTCCTCGTCGCCACCGCCGAAGAAGTGAGGGGGCGTGCCTAATGCGCACTTCTGAGATTTCTCCGGCAGGAATGATCGTCAGTTCCGGCCCCCAGTCGCCATGATAGGGATCAATCTTCTCCCACTCACCGGATTCCTTGCTTCGGTAATCAGTTACATAGAGGGCGATAGAGCCATCTTGCCCAAGTATCATTGGGCCAAAGGGTGCCTTCTTGAAGTCGTCAAGACGTTCGCATTGCATCGTCACCCCGTCTTTTTTTACGACAGTGATCTGAGACGGTCCGGAATCTTCCCGATTGATAACCGTTTCCCATGCGGCGGTATTTCTGTCTGACGACGAAATTCCTGCGCCGCGAAGAATTTCTGGAAGGCTGTTGACGCTCACTCGACGCCAGATGGCGGCGACAATGAGTGCAGCCACTATGCCCCCAACACTGGCAGCATATCCGGCCCAGAGGGGCAGTGTAACAGCATCGCTGGGTGTAGGGGCCCACGCCAGATAGACTGCCAGTAGCAGAGCAGATGCGGCTTGCGATATGAAGGCAAAGACGAGAGCAATCGCTAACGTGTCCAATGTCTGGTGCGTGCTATCGCGCCCCGTGTAAGCCAGGCGATAAGAAAGATACCCGGCAACCAATATTGCCAGGGTTTGATAGGGTAGCTGTAAGAGCCTTTCGATAGCTTCCATGCCGATAGTCAGAGCACTGTTTCACCGCGCCTGCAACATGGCTGGGTGCAGCCATGTCATCGGCTATGAACCTTGACAGCCCAGCAACCTCACTGCTGCGCTTGGCCGCAAAGTATAGTAATTATACCATTTTCATCTTATGTTGTGTTTATGAAGTTCGAGTATGACCCCGACAAGAGCGCCGCGAACCGTGAAAAGCACGGTATCGACTTTGATGAGGCACAAGCTCTCTGGGATGATCCTTATCTGATCGAGGCCCCGGCCAACGTCACGGATGAGCCACGCTTTCTGGCGGTTGGCATGATCGGGGCCAGACACTGGACAGCTGTCTACACATACCGGAGCGACCGGGTTCGGATCATCTCCGTACGCCGCGCTCGCAAGCAGGAGATTGACCACTATGAAGGCGACTGAATTCGACGAACGCTTCGACGCGGGCGAAGACATGTCTGCCCATGTCGATTGGACAAAGGCGCGCCGCCTCAATGTAGAGGCAAAGCGGGTGAACGTGGATTTCCCAACCTGGGTCGTCGCCGGTCTGGACCGGCAGGCTCAAAAGCTCGGCATCACCCGTCAGGCGCTGATCAAGATGTGGATCGCAGAACGCCTCGAATGAAGGCCGTTGCGATCAGGCACGAATAAAGCCAAGGCTTGTCGCCATCCGCAAAAACAGCATCGTAAAGCCGACCGATGGCGGCAAGAAAGACCGATAATTCATGAATTTGTTCAACCGTAAGACCCTGAAGCGCCACATCAAAGCCGATCCGATCCCGTCAGACCATTTGGCTGCACTGGAAGCCTGGGCAGAGTTGATCAGCTCGGGCCGGATTGAACGCCTGAAGGAAACCGCCCTGCATGGGCAGTTCGCCTCCAAGATCGTTGAAGGTGTTCTCGGCTACCACGGCCCGGCTGGTGGCGCAGATTACAATGTCTCAACCGAACAAAATATTCTGCGCGGCAGCGTCGATCTGGCGCTTGGCCGCTTTGGCGGCAAGACGCCTGACATCGTGGCACCATTCGAGCTGAAGGGCGCGGATACCCGCGACCTCGATGCAATCATGCCGGGCCGGAACAAGAGCCCCGTTCAACAGGCGTGGGAATACGCCATGAACGCGCGCGGCGTGAAATGGGTGCTGGTCTCGAACATGATCGAGCTGCGCTTCTACGGCTTCGGGGAAGGCACCTCGGCCTATGAGGAATTCCGCCTCGACCAGCTGACAGACCCGGAAGAATACGCGCGCTTCATGCTGCTCCTGTCAGCGGAAAACCTGCTGTCTGGCCGCACGGCTGATCTGCTGAAAGAAAGCCGCCGCGAAGACAAGGACATCACCGATAGCCTGTATCAGGACTACAAGGACCTGCGCCTAAAGCTCCTGAGCGCTGTCCAAAAGGCCGATGCCGCGATCGCGTCCCTCGATGCAATCGCCCTCGCGCAGAAGATCCTCGATCGGGTGCTGTTCATCGCCTTTGCCGAAGACACCGGCCTTCTGCCAGACAACACGCTGGAAAACGCCTTCGTCGCGCGTGACCCTTACAACCCTCGCCCCGTCTGGGATAATTTCAAAGGCCTGTTCCGTGCCATCGACGTGGGCAACAACGAGCTGAAAATCCCGCGTTACAACGGGGGGCTGTTCCGCGAGGACGCGGTGATCAACGGGCTGATCATACCCGATGACATCTGCGAAGGGTTCAAGGCGTTGGGCGGCTATGACTTCGTCTCCGAAGTCTCGGTCACGGTTCTCGGCCACATCTTTGAACAGTCCATCGCGGACGTGGAACGCCTGCAAGCCATCGCGCGCGGTGAAGAGGAAGAGCCCGAGAAAGCCACCGGTACAAGCGGGCGTCGCAAACGCGATGGGGTAGTCTATACCCCTGATTACATCGCGCGCTTCATCGTCGCCGAAACCCTGGGCACGCACCTGCGGGAAATCTTCGACGACACCTTGCGCGCTCACGCCAAGAAGGGCGCGGATGTCACCGACTACGAAAATATCCCCTGGCGGAAAAAGTCGGCCGAGCTGGACGCCTGGCAAGCCTATCGCGATCGCCTGAAATCCTTGCGCATTGTTGATCCCGCCTGTGGCTCCGGTGTGTTCCTGATCATGGCCTTCGACTTCATGAAGGCCGAACTGACCCGCGTGAACGACAAGATCAAAGACCTGCTGCCCAAGGCCGAACATTTTGGCGATCTGCTCGACTATGTCCCCGACAGCGAAATTCTGACCGACAACCTCTTCGGCGTAGACGTAAACGAGGAAAGCATCGAGATCACCAAGCTGTCGCTCTGGATCAAGACCGCCCGGCGCGGCAAGGTTCTGGACAGCCTGTCGGGCAGCATCCGCGTCGGTGACAGCCTGATCGAGGACAGCAACTTTGCCTATCTCGATCACGCCTTTACCTGGGAAACGGCCTTCCCCGGCGTCTTTGCCGAAGGGGGCTTCGACGTGGTCCTGGGCAACCCGCCCTATGTGCGGATGGAATTTCTGAAGCTGCTGAAACCCTATCTGGAAAAGCGGTATGAGGTCGTTTCCGACCGGGCCGATCTCTACTGCTATTTCTACGAACGCGGCCTGCGCTTGCTGAAACCGGGCGGGCGCTTGGGCTACATTTCCTCGAACACCTTCTTCAAGACCGGCTCGGGAAAGCCTTTGCGCGAATACCTTCTGAAAGAGGCGACTATCGAAAGCGTAGTCGATTTTGGCGACCTGCAAGTCTTCGAGGGGGTGACCACCTATCCGGCCATCCTGACCATGAAACGAGGTGCCGCGCCCAAGGGGCATGAGCTGCGCTTCTGGAAGGTGGATGCTCTGCCGGAAAACAACTTCCTCGCCACTTGGGAAGCCGCTGCCGGCCCGTATCCACAAACGGCCCTGGGGGCCGGGTCATGGGAACTGGAAAACCCCGCCCTGCGCGCCCTGCGGGACAAGATCAGGACCGACAAGAAAACCCTGAAAGACGTTTACGGATCACCGCTCTACGGTATCAAGACCGGCCTGAACGCGGCCTTCGTGATCGACAACGTTACCAAAGAACGCCTCTGTGCCCAGGACCCAAAGTCTGCCGATTTGCTGAAGCCCTTCCTCGAAGGCAAAGACCTGAAACGCTGGCGTGCCGAACCGCGCGGCCTGTGGCTGATCTACATTCCCAAGAACCGGATCGACATTGACGATTATCCCGCCATCCGGGAATGGCTGCTGCCCTTCAGGGACAAACTGGAAAAGCGCGCCACGAAACAGGAATGGTTCGAGCTCCAACAGGCGCAGGAGGCCTATGCTCCGCACTTTGCCGCGCCGAAGATCAGCTATCCGCACTTCAACGCCGAGCGAAATTTTTCATTCGAACCCCAAGGGGCTTTCTCGAACGACAAGTCCTATCTGATCCCGTCCGATGACCAGGCTTTGCTGGCGCTCCTAAACAGTCACGTGCTCTGGTTCATGTTATCATCTATGAGCCCGCCAGTGCGGGGCGGTTACCATGAGCTGCGGGTGCAATACGTTGAAAAGCTGCCAATCCCGAAATGGGATGACACAAGGCGCGCGCAGCTCGCCACTGAAAGCAAGCGCGCCAGTAGTGCCGCGCATAAACGTCTGGCCCTGCAAACAGGCGTAACAGGCCCGAGCGTGCATATTTGATCGTTTGATGGGACAAAAGGCGTACAAGCTATGCGCCTGAGCGCTG
>NZ_JBIFFJ010000018.1:0-46137 GCF_043556915.1 Sulfitobacter sp. 1A15299
GGAGCCGCTCCCTGGGGTAGGGGAACGGGCAGCAGCTCCCGAGAAGGCCCGCGTCGTGAAGCATATTTTCAGGCGAAGCGGTCGAAATGAACCGGTTGCCAGCTTGGGACGCGGTCATTGTTCTGGTCAATGACGCCTTCGTGCAGACCCGTCTTTCGGCGGGCATACTTAAATATAGATCGCGTTTTGTCGTGTTGCATCTGAGCGGGGGTATAAACGCGCTAGACTTAAGGATAGGTTTCCGCCGCCCTGCGCAAGCAGGCTTGTCAGAGATCGAGCTGCGCCTTCATCGCCGCCAGCGTCGCGTTGCAGGTGGCGGGCAGAGCCTCGGCCAGTGCGCGCGCCTCTTCGTCCTTGCCGGTCTTGCAGGCGGTCTCGATCTCTTTGAGTAGGCCGTGCAGCCGGTCGGCACCCAGCATACCGCACATCCCGGCCATGGCATGGGCGCGTGCCTGTAGGTCAGGCAGCGCATTAGCGGCCATCAAGTCGGGCAGATCGGTCGCGACCTGTTGATCGAGCTTTTCCACCCGCTCGCGCAGTTTCTCCGCCCCCAGCAGGTCAAGCAGGTCTGCGATTTGTTGTTCGTTCAAGAGGGGCCGTTTCGCGGATTTCGCCTGCACCGATGTCGGGGCGCTGGCCAAACGTTCGGGCAGAGCCTGTTCCGGCATCACTGCGCGCCCCGAAAGCTCGCGCAGCTTGGCGCGCAGCACCTTCATATCCAGCGGCTTTTGCAAGAACCCCGACATTCCGACCGCGCTGAACTCCGCCCGTTCTTTCGGCATGGCATGGGCGGTCACGGCGATGATCGGCGTGTCGCGGTTGGGGCCGTCGCCGGAGAGGATCGCCTTGGTCGCCTGAATGCCGTTCACCTCGGGCATGGAGATATCCATGAGGATCGCATCGAAGGGCGCGTCTTCGGCCAGGTCAATCGCCTCGCGCCCGCCGGTGGCGAGGGTGACATCATGGCCGATCTTCTCAAGCATTGCCTTGATCAGCTCGCGGTTGATCTCATTGTCGTCCACCAGCAGAAGGTTGAGCCGCTTGGCCGCGGTGGGTTCGGCGCGCTTTTGCGGGTCGGGGGCCGCGTCGCAGTCGATCTCGGCCAGATCGGCAAGCTCTACCGGCAGGCGCAGGGTGAAACATGTCCCCTCGCCCACGGTCGATTCGCAGGTGATCTCGCCCCCCAGCCGCTTGACCAGACGGCGCACGATCCCAAGCCCCAGACCGGTGCCCCCGGTGCGGCGTTCATAGCGGCTGTCGAGCGAGACGAAATCTTCGAAGATACGGTCGATATCCCCCGCCGGAATTCCGGGGCCGTCATCCTCGACCTGCAAGTGAAAGACTTCCCCCTCGCCCGCCGATTTGGCGAACCAGCCGCGCAGGGTCACATCGCCGCCGGGGCTGAACTTGATCGCGTTGCTCAGCAGGTTGACCAAAATCTGCTGGATCGCCCGCGGGTCCGTCACGATGGCCTTGTCATCCAACTGGGTCAGATCAAGATGCAGCCGGGTGCCACCGGCCTCGGCCAGAGGGTCCATCGTGTTGATGATTCCCGCCATCAACACGGTCATGTCACAGGTCTGACGCACCTGTTCATAGGTTCCCGCCTCGCTGCGCTCAATGGCGAGCACGTCATTGATATGGCCCAACAAAATCTCGCCCGAGGTCATCGCCGCATCGAGATAGCGCTTTTGCTCGTCGTCGAGACGGTCATCTTGCAGCAGTTGCAGGGCCGAGATCACACCGTTGAGCGGCGTGCGCATCTCGTGGCTCATCATGGCGAAAAAGCGGGATTTTTCCTGATAGGCATCAAGCGCTTCGTCCCGCGCGGCGATGATCTCGGCCTCGCGAAGGCGCTTTTCGGTGATGTCCCGAATATAGGCGATGAAGAGCGACCCCTGCCCCATGGGCGATTGGGACACGGACATTTCGACCGGGAAAACGCGCCCGGCATGGTCGATCATCTCAAACTCACGGCGGCCCTTGTCGGCGACCTCGGTCTCGCCGGTGCGACGGAACCTTTCAAGCCTTTCGCGGTGCACCATGCGGTCGGCCGGGGGGATCAACAGGCTGATATAGTCCCTGCCCACCGCCGCCTCATGGGTGATGCCGAAGATCTCTTCGGCGGAGCCGTTGAAATCTTCGATCTCCCCCTGTTCGTTGATGACGACGATGGCATCGAGCGATGCCTGAAGGGTGGTCGCAAGGCGCAGGTGATTTTCCTCGACCAGTTGCGAAGTGCGGTTCAATCGGCTGGCCTGCCGCGACAAGCGGTAGACCGCCCCGACCAAGGCAAGGGTGACGATCAAGACAATCGCCGCCATCACCTCGATCAGCCGAACGATCTCATGGCGTTCGTTCTGGGACATCTCGCTGGCAATGGCGATGGAGGCGAGGGCAATCTCGCGGGGCACGTCTTCGATGCTGCGCAACATGGCGTCGATATCGTCCAATGCCGCGATCAGGTCGGCATCAGACCCGTCGATTGCGGGCAGGAACCCATCCAGCAGAGCCCGCAACTCGCGGATTTTCGGCTTGGCCTTTGCGTTGTTGCGCACCCGTTCGGCCAGCAGGACACGGCTATAGAAGATGTCGAACCGCTTGCGGAACTCGTCAAGCGCCTCGGGTGTGGCGGATTTCGCCTGCGCCAAGGCGCGGTCGGTCTTGAGGAATTCGATCTCGATCTGCGTAAAGACCCATTCGGCATGGTCTTGCTGCGCACTGTCGAGCGCTTGAATCCGGTCCCAGACGTTATAGGCCAGATAGGCGGCGATGCTCATCCCCAGCACGAGGATCAGCATCAAGACCTGTCGGCTTCTTGCGCGCGCGGGCCCGAATTCTCCTGCGTCGTTCATCCAAGCCCTCTGCGCCATTGTAAGTTACTCGACACGAATTCGGTCAAGCTGCCAGATCGACCGGCTGTAGACCAGTTCCGTCTGATAGGAGATGTCGCTGTCATAGGGGTAGACCACCCAAAGCGGCCCCTTGTCCCGGCGCGACATCTCCTCGCCATTGGTATGGTAGGCGATGATCGGCCCGTCTTCGACCGCGTCGGACATGGGGATTTCCACCGCATAATCATTGATCGCCGTCGCGGTGATCGTGCCCTCTTCGACGTTCAGCGTCTCGAAGAGGTCTTTCAACGATACGCCTTCGAACTCCTGCGTGCCATCGGTCCAGATCGTCGCCGTCTCAAAGCTTGAGACCGGCATGGATTTGAGGTCCGCAAGGGTGAAGCTATGGGTTTCATCGGCCAGCGTTACTTTAAGCACGGCCTCTTCGTCTTGGGCGGCAACCGCCGACGCAAGGCCCAAAGAGAGGGCGGCCGCGGTGATGGTCTTGCTGAGGTACTGAAAGGTCATGTCAAATTTCCTTATCTGGCGTGGTAACCTGACCATACCCTGCCCGAAGGGAAGGCGCGAAGGTGCAGAAGCGCATCCTCTCTATACCAAAGGATAGGTGCCCCTGACCCGGCGCGCCCCGCCTTGCCATCCCAAAGGATAGCGACGCATGCCTTTGCCCCCCTTCCCCCTTGGGCTTTCATCTTTCTTTTGAAACGGGCACACTCTACCAATTAAAGAACGCCGGCCATTTTGGCTTCAGGAGATCAATTATGTCTTTGCGTATTTTAATTGCCGATGATCACGACATGGTCCGAGAGACCATTGCCATGTTTCTTGATGCGGATGGGGCCACCGTCACCGAAGCGGCGAGCGATCTGGCCGGCGCGCTGGACAAGATCAAATCAGAGCCGCCCTATGATCTGGTGCTGCTGGATTATACGATGCCCGGCATGAAAGGCTTGCAGGGTCTGCAAACCGTCCTCGATATCAATGAGGGTCGCCCGGTCGGGCTGATCTCCGGCACCGCCACCCGGCTGATTGCCGAACAGGCGCTCGAAATGGGGGCGATCGGCTTTCTGCCCAAGACGCTGCCCGCCAAGTCACTGGTCAACGCGGTGCGTTTCATGGCAGCGGGAGAGACCTATGCCCCGGTCACCTTCATGTCGGGCAAGGACAATCCCGAAGAGACCGATTTCGAAAAATCCCTGTCCGAGCGAGAGCGCCAGGTGCTGCGCGGATTGATGAATGCGCAGTCTAACAAAGAGATCGCCCGCGATCTCGATCTGCAGGAAGTGACGATCAAACTGCACGTCAAAACACTTTGCCGAAAACTCGACGCAAAGAATCGTACCGATGCGGCGATCATCGCGCGCGACGCGGGCTTCGTTTGAGGCCCGTTTTCCGCCCCTGAACCACCCCCCGGCATCGGCCCAGCGCGCGCCCTGGAGCGCCGCCAATTTCCCCTCCGAGTGTAAACCATAATCGCCCGCCCCGTGCGGGCTTTTTTGCGTTCTGGCT
This sequence comes from Sulfitobacter sp. 1A15299, assembly GCF_043556915.1. Lineage (NCBI taxonomy): Bacteria > Pseudomonadati > Pseudomonadota > Alphaproteobacteria > Rhodobacterales > Roseobacteraceae > Sulfitobacter > Sulfitobacter sp. 1A15299. The sequence goes on from NZ_JBIFFJ010000018.1 coordinate 4,362, forward strand.
ATGGTGACCCGCGTCGAATCAAAGATTCGGAAACCGCAATTTTCCCAGCAAAATTAACCATATGCGCGACCCGCGCCCAGCGCCGTTTCCGCGCCAAATGATAGGCCGCGGCGCGACCCGATAGGGCCTCCTATCCTTTCGGCTAAGCGCCTGACCACAGGCTCAGCGAGTTAACCGTTCGCTCAGATGATATCGGTATCCGGTTCCCCGAAGATGAGAACAGGACAGCGCAATGGGCGTGTCCGTTCATTGCAATCGCCGGCTCTTCACCGGCCAACAAGGGAACTACTAGATGCGTAAACATATCTCCCAATTGTCCAAGACCCTCATTGCAAGCACGGCCTTGTCGCTTGCGGGTTTCGCGGCTGCGGCTGATGCGCTCACAAGCGAATTCTCCTTCCGCGTGGTGGAAACCAACGCCGAGGGCGAAGAAGTGCTCGTCGAGCGTAAGACGGTCCGCCCGGGCGAGGTCATCTCTTATGAGCTGCGTCACCAGAACATGACCGACAGCGCCATGGAAGGGCTCGTCATTGCCGCGCCGGTCCCCGAGGGCGTCTCTATCACATTGGGCGCCGAAGTGACCTCTGTCGCCGCGGTATTCGAGGTTCAGGCCGAGATGGACCCCGAACAGGAAGGGCTGGAATGGTCCACCGTTCCCGCCATCCGCAAGGTCGTCGATGCCGATGGCAACATGACCGAAGAGCCGCTCCCTGAAGAGGCCGTCGCCGCCGTGCGCTGGACCTTTTCCGAACCGCTCGAAGCAGGCGATTCCGCCTTCAACAGCTACCGCGTGCGCCTGAACTAATCCCGGCGCCTCTCTCTCCACTCTCTCTCCAACTACTATAGAACTAGCGAATATTAACGTGAAACATCAAACAACCTTCCTGCGCTCTGTCAGCGCCGTTGCTCTGACCGCCGTGATCGGCACTGTCGCTTTCGCGGCGCCCGAAGCGGGCTCTGTCATCGGCAACCAAGCCGTGGCGACCTATACCAATGCTGCGGGCGACACGATCACGGTAACCTCCAACACCGTTGAGACAGTCGTTCAGCAAGTTGCCGGCGTCACCCTGACCTCCGACAACACCGAAACCATCGCCCCCGGCGGTAAGGCGTTCCTGCCGCACATCATCACCAACGATGGTAACGGCCCGGATGCCTTTGCGCTGACGGCAGTGGAAACCGACACCGGCACGCTCGACACCTCGCAGCTGGTCTTCTACCCCGACGCCAACATGGACGGCGTGGCCGATAGCGCCACCCCGCTGACCGAGACTCCGACCCTCGCCCCCGGTGAGCAGTTCGGCATCGTGATCGAAGCCTCCGTCGCCTCCACGGCAACCGGTTCCGACACGATCACCGTCACGGCGGCCTCGACCCTCGACGGCACCGTGCTGAGCACCAATACGGACACGCTGACAATCTCCAACGACGCGATTGTCGAGTTGGTCAAATCGATGACGGCGGACCCGGCTTCGGGCGGTAACCCCAATATCATCGACGCAGGCGATACGGTAACGATCACGCTGACCTACTCCAGCACCGGTCTGGCCGCGGCCAACAGCTACTCTGTGCAGGACGTGCTCGATGGCCGCCTGACCTATGTGCCCGGCTCGGCCCGCTGGTCTGACTCTGCCACACCGCTGGACGATGACAACGGCTCCACCGTCGTCGACGCGACAAACGGCTCTGGCGAGACCATCGCTTGGGACTATGACGACGCGCAGAACGTCAACTTCCTGATCTCCTCTGTCGGTTCCGGCCGTTCGGGTGAGGTGACCTTCCGTGCCGTGATCGCGGATACCGCCAATGCGGGCATCATTACCAACGTGGCGACCCAGGACGTTGACGGCGTGGCCTTCCCGCCATCGAACACCGCCTCTGTCACCTTAGACAACCAATATGCGGTGGCGGTTGCCGATACGGCAATCAACTCCAACGGCACCGCCAACCCGGCCATCGCCTCGGCCACCGACGATGACGCGGCCAACAACGATGTCGTCACCGAAACCGGCGATGTCTACCAGGGCGGCACGATCCGTCAGGAATTCGTGCTGACCAACCTCTCCAACAGCCCGGACAGCCTGACCGTTGATGTCGCCAATGACGACTTCCCCGCCGGCACCACCTTCCGCTTTGTCGGCGCCGATGGTGTCACGCCGGTGGTCGGCTCTGTCGGTCCCTTGGGGATCGGTGACAGTGCGAAGGTGACCTTGATCGCGACACTGCCGACCGATGTCGCACCGACCGCGACCACCAATTACACCGCGATCATCACCACGACCTCGGACAACTCGGGCGTCAGCGACGTGTCGACCGCCGAATTCTCTGGTGCGGTGCTTGCGGCTTCGGTCGATCTTGAAAACGCCGTGGCCGGTTCCGAAGGCGATGGCGCGGCACCCACGAACGGTGGCAACCCATGGGTCACCCAGTCGACAGACCCGGGCGCGCCGGTTGTCTTCGACATGCTGGTCGAAAACAACGGCCCCACCTCGGACAGCTTCAACCTGTCGCTGGATCAAGCCCTGCCCGCAGGCTGGACGGTTGAGTTCCAACTGCCCGACGGCTCGATCGTGTCGAACACCGGCACCATCCCCGCAGGCGCATCGCAGGCAATCCGTGCCGTGATCACGCCAGCCGATGGCGCCCTGCCCGGTGATACGCTGGTCGACATCGCGGTCGTCTCTTCCGTCTCGGGTCAAGGGGACCGGATCGTCAACCAAGTTACGGTCAACGAAATCTACGACGTGAAGATCATCGAGAACCAAAGCGCGCAGGCTTCGCCGGGTGGTATCGTGGACATCCTCCACACTATCTCGAACGAAGGGAACGTGGCCATCACCGAGGCGTCGATCACGCAATCGGGTCTGACCAACTTCTCCGGTGCGATCTTCTGGGATCAGAACGGCAACGGCGTGATTGATCCGTCCGAACCGGTGATCGACAACTTCGATGACCTGACCGACGGTGTCTCGCCGGGTGTCAACGGCCTTGCCCCGGGCGACAGCATCTCGCTGATCTACCGTGTGCAGACGCCATCGACAGCTACCCAAGGTGTGTCCGAAGTCGGCACCATCACCATCAACAACACGTTGAACGGTGTCGGGACCGATATCGACCAGACGAACAACGCCGTCGAAGACCGCGTGGTCATCATCTCGGGCGATGTCACACTGAGCAAGTATCAGTACATCGACGCAGGCTGCGATGGCACCGTGGGCACCTTCACCAAGACGCGCCTTGATGTCGAGCCGGGCCAGTGCATCCGCTACATGGTCGAAGCCGAGAACACAGGTGCCTCTGCGGCGGACAACGTGATCATCACGGATGCGGCCCCGGCCTATACCGCGATCACGAACTGTGGCGGCGCCTGCCCTGAAAGCCTGTTCCCGGGCACCAGCACGGCCACCGTCACCTCGACCAACGTATCGAGCACGCATGGCACGATCCTTCCCGGCGGCTTTGCCCGGGTAGAGTTCACCGTGCGGGTCGACGACTAAGCGACCTCTCGGGCGCCCCCGGGCTGAGCGATGCTCTCCCCGGGGGCGCCCCCTCCTCTCCCCGTTTCCGTCTCCCCGATTTTCACGCCCTTCCCAGGGATCGCAACAGGAGCAAGCTGATGCGCAGTTTCCTTATGTCTAAAGCCCGCCCGGCTCTGGCCCTGATCAGCGCCTCCGCACTGGGCCTGAGCCTTCTGCCCCAGACCGCCGCCGCCGCCCCGGCCCCCGGTGGGTCTTTCATCCGCAACGTGGCAGAAGTCAGCTATTTCAACACCTCCCTTGGCATCATGGAACGCGTCTTCTCGAACCCCGTGCGGGCCGAAGTCGCCGCGGTTCCCGGGCTGGAAGTGACCGGCTACTCCGACCTTCTGCTGACCCGCGGTGCCTTTGGCCGCTATCATTTCGACGTAATCAACAGCGGCAACGTGCCGCTTTCCACATCGGTCAGCATCGGCGAGCAAGGCAGCGCCAGAATGATGTCGCGCCAATCGCTTTTCCCTGACCTGAACGGCAACGGCCTGATCGACACCGAAGACCGCGCCTTCGATATGTCCGCGCCCTTCATGCTTGCCGTGGGCGAGCGGTTGCAGCTGATCTATGAATTCCGCATCTCCGCCGAGACCCCCGTCAGCACCCAATTCGCCAGCATGTTGATCGCATCGGCCGTGACCGAGGATGGCCAAAGCCTGACCGACGACGCCATGGGCGTCTCGCGGGTTGAGGAAGGCGGGCTCGAAGTCTCGAAAGAGCAGGTCGTCGCAGAGAGTGACGCGGGCGCGCTCATCACCTACACCCTGCGGCTGCGGAACGACTCCGAGCGGGACGCCTTTGGCTACCCTGAGATTGAGGGCCAGCCGATCGTGATCGACGGTACGCCCCGGACCGGCGTCTTGCTGCGCGATGCGATCCCGCTGAACACCGTGTTCCACGCGGTGCAGGATTCGGGCACCATGACCGCACTGGTTCACATGCGCGGCGCGCCTGACCACCACTACGTCAGCGTCGCCCCCGCCGGGCTTTCCCATGACGTGGACGCGGTGGCCTTCTTTCACGAGGGCGACTACGCCATTGGCCATGCGACCGATCCCAGCTTTTCGGTGCGCGTGCCTGCCGACTTGGGCAAGGTAGAGGTGCAAAACACCGCCTCGGCCTTCTACAACAACCAGGAAAGCACCCTGCTCTTGGCCTCCAACACCGTGGTCTATGACCGCGACGATGAGACAGCGGGCAGCTTGATCTTCGAACACCCCGAGACCGGCGCGGACCAGCCCTATGGCACGCCGGGCAGCGACACCCGCCTGCGTCTCACCTCGGGCGCCTGCAACATCAGCACCGAAGTCGACAGCACGACGGTGACCATCCGCAGCATGCTGACCGGCGATGTGGAAACCCTCATCGCGACCGAGACCGGGGCCAACACCGGTGTCTTCCTCACCCCCGCCCTGCCCTTGGCGCAGATGTCGCCCGCCGTTGCCGGGGATCAGGTCATGGCCACGGACTTTGGCAATAGCTTCATCGCGACAGCGACTTGCGACAGCGTGGTGCTTGAGGACGATCTGATGATCAACCCCGGCAACTTCCTGTTCAACTCCGTCACCAACGCCCCGATCGACGGCGTGGCCGTGGCGCTTGTCGACGCCCGTTCGGGCAACGAAATGGCCCGCACCCAGACCGACCAGCGCGGCTTTTTCACCTTCTCCGAAATGCCCGCAGGCGACTACCGCTATCAGGTGATGGATGCGCCCGCATGGATCTTCCCCTCCGCACGTCTGGATTATGCCGGCATGGGCCGCAGGGTGATGGATGCCGGTTGGGGCCGCGCGTTCAAACACGCGGGCGGCGCATTGTTCGTCTCCGATATCCCGGTGGACCCGCATTACGGCACGCCGCTGGCGCTGGACAAAGCCGCCGACCTCGACCGCGCGGGTCACGGTGAATTCGTCACCTATACGCTGAGCTTCACCAACAACATGCACCAGGCGCTGATCGGCGGCGAAATCCTCGACCGGCCTGCCTATGGGGTGAACTTCGTGCCCGGCACGGTCACCCTCAACGGAGAGCCGCTGGACGATCCGCAAGAGATCGGCAATGGCGATCTGCGCTTTGACGTGGGCATGCTTGAACCGCTGTCGAGCCATGAGCTGTCCTATGTGATGCAATTCTCTGCCGCCGCCCGCGAAGGCCGCAACGAGAACACCGCCATCCTGTCGGGCCGCCAAGCGGGCACCGGGGCGTTGCAACAATCGCAAACCGCGCGCGCCATGGTTCGGCTCGACAATTCGGGCGGTGTCTTTGCGCGCCAAGGCACCGTGCTGGGCGCCGTCTTTATGGATTGCAACGGCAACGGTCTGCGCGACCGCGTCGAGGATGAGCCGGGCATTCCCGGCGTTCGCATCGTGACCCAAGAAGGGCTCTTTGTGGTGACCGATATCAATGGCGCCTATTCGCTCAACGGGATGCGCCCCGTGACCCATGCCTTCCTCGTGCAGCCCGAAACCCTGCCTGCCGGAACCGCGGTGCAGGTGACCCGCACCAACGATCTGCGCCGGGGTGGCTCGCGCATCGTGCCGCTGAAGAAGGGCGAGTTGCGGACCGAGAACTTTGCTGTGGCCCAATGCACCCCCGAAGCGCTTGAGGAAGTCGGCAAACGCCGCGACCATTTCGCCGGGAAACGCCAGACCCCCGGCATGAATGCAGCCGATCTGCCGATCGATGGTCAGCGCAGCAGCACCCGTTCGGTGCGCAGTGAGGCTGGCATCGCCACCACCACTCAGCTGACCCCCGGCATGATCGCGGCGCAAAGCGAGGAAGCCGGGCGCGCGCCCTCCTCGATCGCGCAAGCGGCCCGTGCCTCGGCCCAGCGTCAATCGCTCGACAGCATGATCCAGAACCTCGATAGCGCGCCGGGCTTTGTCGACTTTGCCGAAGACACGTCCGTCACCCGCGCCACGCAGAACATCCGGATCAAGGGCAAGGCCGATCTCACGCTGTCGCTTTTGGTGAACGGGCGCGAGCTGGGCGGCGACCGGGTGGGCGAACGCACCAGTCTGGAAAAGAACAATGTGCAGGCGCTGGAATATGTGGCGGTGAAACTGGCCTCGGGCGAGAATGTGCTGACGCTGGTGGGTCGTGACGGTTTCGGCATCGAACGCGTCCGCAAAGAGCTGCGCCTGACCGCCCCCGGCAAACCCGCCCGGATCGAGATCCTGATGCCGGAAACCGCGTCGGCCAATCCCGCCTCGATGGTGCCGGTCGTGGTCCGCGTGCTTGACGCCGGGGGCCGCCCGGTGCCCGCCTCGGGCACTGTGACCCTCGCCGCCCGCCGATCGCTTTGGGACGTGACCGACATCCGCAGCAGCGCGCCCGGTGTGCAAGCCTATCTCGACAATGGCGAGGCGACCTTCAACCTGATCCCGCCGCAGGCTTCCGGCCCCGATCTGATCACCGTGCGCTCCTCCTTTGGCGAAGCCGAGGCGCGGGTGACCTTCACTCCCGACCTGAACGAACGTGTGCTGATCGGTGTGATCGAAGGCGCGGTTTCGCTGAGCGGAGATGCGGGCAATGTCATCGAAGAGGATCGCATCAGCGCCTTCGAAGACACCACAACCGGGATCCGGGGTGAGCTCTACCTCAAAGGGGTGATCCGTGGCGATGCCCTGTTGACCCTGCGCTACAGCTCGGACCGGGACACCGAAGACAGCCTGTTCCGCGACATCCGGGGTGAGGAATACTACCCCGTCTACGGCGACAATTCCGAACGCGGTGCCGATGCGCAATCTTCGTCCAACCTCTTCGTGAAGGTCGAGAAAGGCCGCTCCTACGTGCTCTACGGCGATATCGCCATCGCGCCCGAGGCCAGCGCGCTGAAACTCGGTGGCCTGCAACGTGTCGCCACCGGCGCCAAAGGCCATTGGGAGAACGACCGCGTCTCGGTCACCGTCTTCGCCGCCCGGACAGCGCAAGAGCAGCAGATTCAGGAAATCCGCGGGCGCGGTGTCTCTGGCCCCTATGACCTTGACCTGAGCGGCTATGTGCAGGGGTCCGAGCGGGTGGAGATCCTCGTGCGGGACGAAGACGGCGGCGATATCCTGTCGGCCACGCCCCTGCTGCGCGGCACCGACTATCTACTCGACTTCTTCCGCAACACCATCACTTTCGACAGCCCGGTGCGCCAGTTCGACCTTGACGGCAACCCCGTGTCGATCCGCGTGACCTATGAGGTCGAAGCCGAGGGCGCCGAAGCCTATTGGCTCTATGGCGGTGAGGTGAACTATGCCCTGTCCGAGCGGACCTCCGTCGGCGCCCGCGCGGTCCATGCCGATGCCCCCCTGGGCAACACGGCCCGCCAGCGGATGCATTCGGCCTATCTGCAGCACGAAGACCGCCAAGGCGGACTGTGGGAAGCCGAGGTGGCCCGGTCGGAGAACGCCATGGGCGACAAGGACAGCGCCGCGCGCCTGTCCTATGAACTAAAGACCGAAACCCGTCACTTCGCTTTCGAGGCGATCCACACCGGCCGCGACTTCTACGCGCAAGGTGGGGTGGCCCGGCCTGGCACCACCCAGGTCCGTCTAAGCTATGGCGAGGAAATCGACCGGCGCAGCGACATCGCCTTCGGCGCGGAATACACCCGCGACCGGATCAACGACAGCACGCGGCTGACCGTGGATGCGATCTATTCCCGGCATCTGAGCAAGACCCTGCGCGGCGAGATCGGCCTTGAGTACAGCCGTGACCGCACCGCCAGCGGCAGCGAGACCGACACCGCCCTGATCCTCGGCGCGCATTGGACCCCGGCAGCCCGCCCCGGCACCGTGATCGAGGCCAAGCTGCGCGCCCCGCTCAGCGGGGACGCCCCCACCGAACTGACCCTCGGCCTTTATGACGAGCCCAAGAACGGCTGGCGCGTCTATAACGAGATCGAGCTTCAATTCGGCAGCGACACTCTCGTCACCCGCGCGGCCTATGGCTTCACCTATACGATGAACGAATGGGTCACTGGCCGGACCGAAATGACCAAGGCCAGCGGCACCAGCGACACCACCATGGTGCAGGGCCTGTCCGTCGATTGGGACATCAACGAAAGCACCAATCTGCGCGCCGATCTTGAGCATTCGCGCAACCTTGAGACCAATGACGGAGAGCTCACCTCCTTCGCCATCGGCACAAGCTGGGAATCGGCGGATGGTGACTGGGTCGGCGATGCCGAGCTGGAAACCACTTGGGAGGAGAGCGGCAAGACCCATTACGCCAGCTTCGGCATCGCCGGCAATGTCACCCCTGAGCTGACCGTTCTGGCCCGCAGCCGTGCCGCGCTCGACCGCCGCGCGGGCGAAAACTCCCGCCGCATGCGCACCCGCATCGGCGCCGCTTATCGCCCAAAGGACAACGCCCGCTTGGATGTGCTGGCGTGGTACGAGCACCGTCTGGAAGAGAAACACGCCAGAACGGAAACGCATCTGTGGTCGATCGACGCGAATTACGAGATCGACGCCGACCTGCGGATCAACGGCAAATATGCGGGCCAGCATCAGAAGATCGGCACCACTGCCGGCGCGCGGGCCAGTACCACGACGCAGTTGATCCAAGGCGGTCTGAACTACGAATTCGGCGACGACCGGTTCCAACTCGGCCTCAACGCCACGCATCTGTGGGACAGCGAGGGCAATTCTTCCAACGGGATCGGCGCCGAGTTTGGCTTCACCCCGCGCGAAGGTGTCCTGCTGGCGCTCGGCTACAACAAGGCCCGCGGCCGGGTCGCAGGGCAAAGCAGCCTCTATGACGAAGGGTTCTATTTCCGGTTCAACCTGCTGTTGGACAACTCACTCTGGACCCAGTTCGACCAGTTCCTCGGAAGCTGACCGGGAGACTCAGCCCCGAGGGAGAGCCACGTTCCACGCGCATCTGGAACGTGGCTCATTTCTCTTTCGGCGCGCGGCGTCGTTCCAAAGTCGACCCGGCCTATTCCAAGCGCCGGGCCGACTATCCTTTCGAGACGCTAACTAGCTGTCCGCATTAATGAAATATCGATTTTAGAGGCGCATGATCAGGGACAATGCAAACCTCCAGCCCGATGGGAAACTCCGATGAAAAAGCTCGCTGCCAGCACTGCCTTTTGCCTGATCGCCGCCACCCTCTCCGGCGCGGCAAATGCAAATGATTTCGCCCGTTTCGACAGCCGCAAGATCGCCGTTACCGGCCTGAACTTCGCCCTGTCGCCCTCTGCCTCGGATGCGCGGATCCACCTCAACCGGGGCATGATCAAGACCCCTGCCAAACATGCACAGGCCCCCCGCAAACTGACCCTGCCCACGCGCGGCGGCCCATCGGCGGCGGTGCGACATGTCATCGCCTCCGCCGAGGCCGGCGCGAAAGGCTATGATGCGGTGCAACATGGGGCCCGGATCAAGCCGCCCAAGCGCCCCACAAGCATGACCATCGGCGAAATTTATCGCTGGATCAAGGCAACCCCCGGCCAGCCCCATGCCATCGGGCGCTATCAGTTCATCCCCAACACTTTGAAAACGCTCGTCGCCGAAGCGGGGCTAAGCAAGAGCGATCGGTTCACCCCGCAGGTCCAAGACCTGTTGGCGGATCTATTGCTCGAAGACGCAGGATTTACTCCCTTCATGAAGGGCAAGATCAGCCGCCATCGTTTCATGGAAAACCTCGCCCGCATCTGGGCCGGGCTGCCCACTTCGACGGGCCGGTCCTATTATCACGGCCACGCGGGCAACCGGGCTGTCATCACCTGGAACGAGTTCGACAGCCATATGAAAAGCATCTTTGAAAACACGGCACGCGGCACCTCCTGACCGCGCGCCCCACTCCTCTCTCTCTCCGTCTCCCTCCAGGCCAAAGCGCGCGCATTTTCGCCGCTTTGGCCACCTTTTTAACCGCAGCGCTGCATCTCGCGCGGCAATTCCGAGAAGATTTTCGGCCCATCGGCGCGTAGGATCACGATCTCTTCAAGGCGCACGCCGAACTTGCCTTCAAGATAAATGCCCGGCTCAATTGAAAAGACATTGCCTTCGGCCAGAACCGCATCGGAATTCGCGGCGATATAGGGCGGCTCGTGGATGTCTATGCCAAGGCCATGGCCGGTGCGGTGCAGGAAGTTTGCACCATAGCCTGCCTGCGTGATCACATCGCGCGCCGCGCGGTCAATCTCGCGTGCCGCGACGCCGGGGCGGGCGGCATCAAGAGCGGCCTGTACCGCCCGCTCGACCGTGGCGAAAACCGCTTCGTACTCCGCATCGGGCGTGCCGAAAAAGCCGCTGCGGGTCATGTCGGAGGGATATCCGTTCAACCGGCAGCCGGTGTCGATCAGCACGGCCATGCCCTGCGCCAATGCCGTATCGCCTGGGTAGTGATGCGGGAAAGCGCCGGATTCGCCGAAACAGACCGAGCAGAATTCAAGGCCCGCGCCGTTGGCTTTGTAGTGGTCCTGAATCAGCGCCACGATCTCACGCTCGGTGATGCCTTCTTTCAACGCGGCAAAAGCAGCCTGAACGGCACTGTCGTTCAGCAGATGCGCGGCCTTGATCGCGGCATATTCTTCGCCGTCCTTGCTGGCGCGCAGCAGACCGACGGTGTCATCGGTAAAACGGCGGCGCGGGTGATCGAGCGCATCCAAAAGCCGCAGGGTGAAATCGGTGCGCATGGTCTCATCCAGCACCACCGACAGGCCGGGGGCCGTAGCCCCGCAGGCGTCGAGCAGTTCGGTGAGGGCCGCGGCTGGCCCCTGATCGTCGCTCCATGCGTGAAACGGCAGATCGGTGTCCTTGCGCGCGGCGGCGGCGTTCAGGGCGGGCATCAGAAACCCCGCGTAATCGGCACTGACCAGCAGCATAACAGGGCGTTCGTCGCCATGCGGATGCACGCCTGACAGCCACGCCATATGGCTCGACGGGCCAAGGGCGACAAGATCGGTGCCCGTCTCGGCCATGCGCGCACGCAGGTTGGCAAGGCGGGTGTCGAAGGGGGAGGAAGCGGACATGGGCAAAGACCTTGGTATTCAAAAGGGGTATTGGGATGCGCGGGCCGAGGGGAGCCCTCGGCCCGCGCAGGGATCGGGTTAGGCTGGATCAGCCCTTTTCCACCAACCGGTAGAAGACGAAATCCGATGTCGCGCCGTTCACATAGCCGGTCACATCATCGTCCATCGCCACCTGATAGGCCGCTTGGAACATGATCACGATGGGCGAGTCCTTTTGCACCTTTTGCTGAAGGTCGCGGTACATTTCGAGCCGCTTTTCCGGGTCGGCCTCTGACAGCGCCGCCATGGTCTGCTTGTTCAGCTCCTTCGGCACGGCCCATGCGTTGCGCCATGTGGTGGTCGCGGCATAGGAGTCGTCGGAGTTGTCCGAGTTATAGGCAAAGGCCTTGGCGTTGGAATGCGGGTCCATGAAGTCGGGACCCCAGTACAGCAGCATCGCCTCGTGGCTGCGCTCACGGTACTTGGTGATGACCTGACTGCCGGTGCCGGGCAGGATCTCGAAGTTGATCCCTGCATCGGCAAAGCTGGCCTGAAGCGATTGGGCCATGTCGGTGAAGGGCGCCGCGTTGATCACGTCGAGCGAGACGGTGATTGGCGTCTCAATCCCGGCATCGACGAGGATTTGCTCGGCCGTTTCAGGGTCGTAGGTGAATGGCGTCTCGTCAAAAGAGCCGGGGAAACCTTTCGGCCAGAAGGCCTGATGCACGTCCATTTGACCCTTGATGATCGAATTGGTCATGCCTTCGTAATCCACCAGATAGCGGGCGGCTTCCCAGACGGCGGGCGGGGTCAGGCTCTCGGTCTTTTGGTTGAACGACAGGAAATGCACCGCCGCCTGCGGGTAGGTTTCGACCTTGATTTCCGCATTGTCGATCGAGGCGATCTGGTCCGGCGTCAGGTTGCGCGCAAGGTCGATGTCCCCCTTCTCAAGCAGCAACTGCTGGGTGGCGGATTCGGCCACATGGCGGATGATCACGCTGTCGATCTCGGGCGCGCCGTTGAAGTAGCCCTCATTCGCGCTCATCCGAACCATCTGCGCCGGCGCATAGCGGTCGAGCTTGAAGGGGCCGGAGCCGGCGGAGTTTTTGTTCAGCCAGGCGTTGCCCATGTCGCCATCGACTTCATGCTCCTTCACCAGCACGCTATCGACGATGGAAGCGGGACGCGCGGCAAGTACGTTCAGCACAAAGGCCGGGGAGAAATCGCCGTCGTATTTGACGGTGACGGTGTTGCCCTCGCCAGTGACCATCTGGTCGATGTTTTCAGCCGTCCAGCCCAATTGGGTCAGGATGAAGGCCGGGGTGAGGTTCAGCTTGATGACGCGTGCGAAAGAGAACAGCACGTCATCCACAGTCACCGGGTTGCCGGAGGCGAATGTCGCGCCGTCGCGCAGGGTGAAGGTGATCGTCTTGGCCTCTGCATCGGCTTCCCAGTCAGAGGCCAGCCCTGCTGCCAGCACCGTGGTGTCTTCGGCGTCATATTGCACCAGACGGTCGTAGAGGTTGGTGACCAGCTCGCCGGAGGTGAACTCATAGGCCTGCGCAGGGTCGAGCGCCACGATGTCGTCGATGTTCTGCGCCACCACCAGCACGCCTTCGGGCGTGTCGGCCATGGCCAGCGGCGCGGCCAAGGGCAGCGCCAGCGCGCTTGCCAATAGGGTTGATCTAAGTGTTCTCATGGTTGTCTCCTTGTTGGATCGTTGAAGTTGGAATGTCATCTGCCCAGCGCGCCTAGGCTTTCTTGATCAGTTCAGGCAGCTCGATGGCCCCTGCCCGGTTCAGCACGGCCAAGGTGCCGGTCCAGAGAATGCGCGCAGTCGTGTCGGTTCGGTTTGCCCAAGCATGGGGAAGCTGGCCGCTGTAATGCAGACAGTCGCCCGCGCTCATGCGGAATTTCTGCCCGTCGAGGGTCTGCTCGATCTCTCCCTCAAGGACAAAGACCATCTCCTCGCCCTCATGGCTCACCGTCTCGGATTCGTAGCCGGGCGGGACGTGAAGCAGATAGCTCGACAGTTCTGCACCCGGGAAAGTGGCGGCAAGGCTTTCATAGGTCAGTGATGAATTGGCCAGCGCGAATTGCGTGCGCTCATTGCCACGGGTCAGTCCGTCCGAGGGTTTGGGCGCGGCGATGAAATATTCCAAAGCCACTCCCAGCCCATCGGCGATCTGCGCCAGCGTGCCGAGGGACGGCGTGGCATTGCCCCGCTCCACCTGACTGAGGTAACCCATCGATACGCCCGATTTGTCGCAGAGCATTTGCAGCGTCATCTGCATCTGCTTGCGCCTTTTGCGGATCGCGGCACCGAGGTTCGGCTCCGGCTTGGCTTTGTCGCGCGGCATCTTGGTCGTCTCCCCTATTCTGAGCCGACGTTACAAAAAATTATTTTGTCTGGCAAAAAAATTTTTGCAAATGGCGAAATTTGTTTTATGCACAAAGCATCCGAACGGTGCCACCGCACTCTTAGGCCGCATGTCGGCGCAGGAAATGGCTTGCTTATCAAGGGCATCGGCGAAGGAAGGGAGGGCGTGGCCCGTGAATACGAATATGACAACAGCCCGCAAGCTGGCGCAGGGGGTTTCCTCTCTCGGCGGCTTTGCGGTAGTGACCCTGCTCACCTTCATCGGGCTGATGGCGATCACATTTTTCATCGGCCGGGTCATTCCGATTGATCCGGTGCTGGCCGTTGTCGGCGACCGCGCGACCCAAGAACAATATGACGCCGCTCGGGTGGCGATGGGGCTGGACCGGCCCCTGATCATGCAATTCTTCTCCTATGTCAGCGATGTGTTCCAGGGCGATCTTGGGCATTCCGTCTCGACCAACCGGCCCGTGGCGCAGGACCTCGCCCAGGTCTTTCCCGCCACGTTGGAGATGGCAACGCTGGGCATTCTGATTGGCATCGGCCTTGGCGTGCCCTGCGGTGTCTGGGCCGCCGCGCGACAGGGCACTTGGGTGGATCAGATCATCCGCGTCTTCGCGCTGCTGGGCTACTCGGTGCCCGCCTTTTGGCTGGGGCTTGTCGGACTTGTCATCTTCTACGCCAATCTGGGTTGGGTCGCGGGGCCGGGCCGTGTCGATATCTTTTACGAAGGCATGGTCGAGCCGCGCAGTGGGCTGATGCTGGTGGATTCGGCCCTTGCGGGTGAGTGGGACATCTTTTGGAATGCGCTGGATCACCTGATCCTGCCTGCCGCGATCCTCGGTTTCTTTTCCCTCGCCTATATCGCACGGATGACACGCAGCTTCATGTTGGACCAACTGGGCCAAGAGTTCATCACGACCGCCCGCGTCAAGGGCGTGGCGGAGTGGCGGGTGCTTTGGGTGCATGGGTTCCGCCCGATCCGGGTGCCGCTGATTACCGTGATCGGCCTGTCCTATGCCGCCCTCCTCGAAGGGTCGGTGATGATCGAGACGGTCTTTGGTTGGCCGGGCATCGGCAATTACCTGACCGTGGCGCTGCTCAACGCCGATATGAATGCCGTTCTGGGGGCGACGCTGGTGATCGGCGCGGTCTTCATCCTGATCAACAAGCTCTCGGATGTGCTCTACCGCATCCTTGACCCGCGCAGCCGCTAGGAGGCCGTCATGACCACTGCAAGAAACTGGCTTTTGGACGACTCCCCCGCCTCGAAACTGCAGGCGAACATGGGCAACGCCTATCGCATGATGCTGCAATTGCTGCGCAATCCGCTGGCGGTGGTGGGGGCGCTGATCCTGTTGATGCTGATACTGGCCGCGCTGTTTGCGCCTTGGATCGCGCCGCAGAACCCGCTGGGGCAGAACCTCGACGCTCGGCTGCTGCCACCTTCGGCGGCGCATTGGATGGGCACGGATGAACTGGGGCGCGACATCTTCAGCCGCGTGATCTATGGCGCGCGGATCACCCTGATGATCGTTGCCTTGGTCGCCGTGATTGCCGCCCCTCTGGGGCTGCTGATCGGCGCGATCTCGGGTTATTTCGGCGGCTGGACCGACAAAATCCTGATGGGGGTGACGGATGTCTTCCTGTCGATGCCCAAGCTGATCCTCGCACTGGCCTTCGTCGCAGCCCTCGGCCCGGGGATTGAGAATGCCATCATCGCCATCGCCATCACCTCTTGGCCCGCCTATGCGCGGATCGCCCGGGCCGAGACGCTGACCTTCCGCAATTCCGAGTTCATCTCGGCCATGCGCCTGCTCGGCGCGTCGCACGGGCGGATCATCACGCGGCACGTGCTGCCGCTGTGCACCTCGTCGATGATCGTCCGCGTGACGCTCGATATGGCGGGGATCATCCTGACCGCCGCGGGCCTTGGCTTTCTGGGCCTCGGCGCGCAGCCGCCGCTGCCAGAATGGGGCGCGATGATCTCGCGCGGGCGGGCCTTTATCTTGGATCAATGGTGGGTCGCGACGATGCCCGGTTTTGCGATCATCCTCGTCTCGCTCGGCTTTTGCTTTCTGGGCGACGGGCTGCGCGACGTGCTCGACCCCAAACAAGGAGGGAAGTCATGACCGCGCCCCTGCTGGAACTTAAAAACCTCTCCGTCAGCTTCCCCACCCCCAAGGGCCGGGTCGAGGTGGTCAAGGGCCTGTCCTTCACCCTCGGTCGCGAACGGCTCGGCATCGTCGGCGAAAGCGGCTCGGGCAAATCCATGACCGGGCGCGCCGTCCTGCGGCTCGTCCGCCATCCGGGGCGGCAGCAGGCCGATGTGATGCGCTTCGACGGGATCGATCTGCAAAGCCAGTCGGAACGGCAGATGCGCCAGCTGCGCGGGGCGCGGATCTCGATGATCATGCAGGATCCGAAATTCTCGCTGAACCCGGTGATGACCGTCGGCGCACAGATCGCCGAGGCGCTGCTGACCCACGAACGCCTTGCCCGGCGCGATGTAAAGACGCGGGTGATCGAGATGTTGGAATCGGTGCGGATCAACGCGCCCGAGCGGGTGGTCGACCTCTACCCACATGAGGTATCGGGCGGCATGGGCCAGCGGATCATGATCGCCATGATGCTGATCCCCCGCCCCGATCTGCTGATCGCGGATGAGCCGACCTCGGCGCTGGATGTCAGCGTGCAGGCTCAAGTGCTCGACCTCATCGACGAGTTGGTGCGCGACCACGGCATGGGGCTGATCCTGATCTCCCATGACCTCAACCTCGTTGCGCGCTATTGCGACCGGATCCTCGTGATGCACGCTGGTCAGGTGGTGGAAAGCTGCGCCGCCGCCGATCTGCACAAAGCCAGCCATCCCTATACCAAGGGCCTTTTGGCCTCGGTTCCGAAAATGGAAGAGACGCGCGATGAACTGCCCGTCCTCGACCGCAGCGCATGGAGCGGCACATGAGCGCGATTACACTCAAGAACCTCGACATCTCTTATGGGCAAACCAAGGTGGTCAGCGGGGTGAACATTGACGTGGCCGAAGGCGAGAGCTTTGCGCTGGTGGGCGAAAGCGGCTCGGGCAAGTCTACGGTGCTCAAGGCCATCGCGGGGTTGGCCCCCGATTGGACCGGCGAGATTTCCGTGCTCGGCCAGCCGCGCGGCCACAGGGTCGACCGCGCCTTTGCCGGCCAGTGCCAGATGGTGTTTCAAGACCCCTATGCCTCTCTCCATCCGCGCAAGACGGTGGACGGCGTGCTCTCCGAGCCGCTGATGATCCACGGGCTCGGCAACCGCAGCGCCCGCGTGGTGGAGATGTTGCAGGCCGTCGGCCTCGATAAACGTTTCCGCTTCCGCTTTCCGCATCAGCTCTCCGGCGGCCAGCGGCAACGTGTCGCCATCGCCCGCGCGCTGATGCTGGAACCCAAGGTAATGTTGCTGGATGAGCCGACCTCGGCGCTGGATGTCTCGGTTCAGGCGGAAATCCTCAATCTGTTGAAACGGCTGCGCCGCGAACAGGGGCTGACCTATCTGATGGTCACCCACAACCTGCCGGTGGTCAGCTTCATGTGCGACCGGATGGCGGTGATGAACAAAGGCCGGGTGGTTGAGATCGCCCCGGCCAGCGCGCTGCATGACGGCAGCTTTACCGATCCCTATACCCAAGCCCTCTACGCCGCCTCGGGCGGCAATCCAGACCGCAAGGAAGCCCCATGACCGATACCACCGACGCAATGCAACGCTTTCAGACAGCGCTTGAGCAGGCGACCACCGAAACACAGGCCTTCGACGCGCTCTGCGCGCTGACCAAGGCCACCGTGGGGGCCAAACTCTTTACCGTGATGACAGCGGATATGGATGCGATGCTGGCGCGGCGGGTCTATACCGACGACGCCGAGAATTACCCAACCTCCGGCACCAAAGAGATCACCATCGACACCTGGTTCGAGCAGGTCCACGGGCGGCAGGAGTGCTTTGTCGCCAACACCTTGGCCGATATCGACGCGGTCTTTCCCGATGCCGAACTGATTGGACGTTTGGGCTGCGCCTCGGTCGTGAACCTGCCGATCATCATCGGCGGCAAGATGGTCGCCACGGTCAACATTCTGCACGAGGAGGGCTACTACACCCCCGCCCGGGTGGAACAGGCCAAAGCGCTGCTGACCCTGCCCGCCATCGCCACCATGGCCGTGGTGCGGCAAATGGGCTGACGCCCGGAACCGCCGTGCGAAAGAAGGCGGTCGCAGAAATGCGGCGGCCTTTTTGACTTGCGGCCCCGGCCAAAGGCCGCCACCATCCCCGCCAAGACGGAACCCATCGGGCAGAGATAAGGTTAACCTTATGAACATGCCCTAGGAGGAATGGCTCATGTGGACTTACCAACTCTTGATCCTGATCATGGCCGCGGCGGCGGCAGTGGCATTCATGGCCAAGCAGCGCCCCCAGCCTCGGAAGGTCCGCGCAATCGCGCCCCGGCCCCGGGCGAACAGATTGCATAACCGCCGGTATTGAGGCGTCATCGCGGCTAGAAGCATCCTGTTGCGACCACACCCGCGATCCCACCCTCGGCTTTCGCCCCCGTCCTTGTCTAACCCCCGGTTTCCGCCATGATGCTGGCGCAACCGGAGGGAGCCGACCTTGGACACCATTGAATATTTCTATTCCGCCCATTCTGCCTATGCCTATCTGGGGCATCGCAAACTCTTGGAAATCTGCGCGACCCGCGGCGCACGGCTGGTGCATCGCCCGTTTGACCTGACCCCCGTGATCGCCTCAGGCCGTGTGAGCCACTTTCGCGGTTTCACGCCGCACTACATCGACTATTTCTTTGGCCGAGAGATCGAGCGTTGGGCGCAGTATCGCGGGCTGGAAATTCTCAATCACCGCCCGACCCACCACGACAGCCCGCTTAACCTTGCAAACGGCTTTCTGATCGCCGCCGTTCAGGCCGGGCGGGATGTCGACGCGCTTTCCTTTGCGGTTCTTCAGGCCCATTGGCGCGATGATATCGATCTCGCGAATCCCGAGCATCTGCGCCGCGCGTGTGCGGGAATCGATCCCGGCTGTGACAGGTTGATCGCACAGGCGATGGAGGAGGATGTCCAAGCGATCCACACCCAGAACACGGAAGAGGCAATCGCCCGCGGCATCTTTGGTTCACCCAGCTATTTTCTGAATGGCGACATGTATTACGGCCAAGATCATCTGGAGCTGATGGACCACGCCTTTGACCAGCCCTACCGCGAGAGGGGTTTTTACAACCCGCCGCGAGACGGGTGAGACGCTCTAAAAGCGCCGTGCTTTCAATTTTGTGAAGTGGCGGACCGAGGAGGATTCGAACCCCCGACCCCCTGATTCGTAGTCAGGTACTCTATCCAGCTGAGCTATCGGTCCACTGAGCGGGGGTTTAGTCTTAGCCCCGGGGAGTTGCAAGCCCTCGTTTCGAGGAAATGCAATTTTCTTCAAAAAACCTACAGGGCGCCGTCCCCCTTGGGCAGTGTTATGTCGAAAACCGTGCCTTCCGGCCCGCTGTTGCGCAGCGCGAGGCTGCCGCCGTGGCCGCGCACCAGTTCGGAAGCGATCACCAACCCCAAGCCAGACCCGCCCTTGCGCGCCCCGCCCTGAAAGGCGGTGAAGAGATGCTCCCGCGCCTTGGGCGGCAAGCCGGGGCCGGTATCGCTGACGGTGATGCACCACGCCTCGCCCATATCCTCGGCCCGCAGATAGACTTCGCCCGGCTTGCCGGTGGCGGTGATCGCCTGCCGGGCGTTGCGCATGAGATTGGCCAGCACGCGGTACATTTGTTCAGGATCCGCACGCACGGTGAGATTCGCCGGAATATCAGCGGCAAAGCGCACGATGCTTTCGGGATCGGCAAGGCGCTCGCCCTCTATCACCTCTTCCACCAGTTCTTCGAGCGGCATGAGCGTCAGCGTCGGCCCCGGCTCTTCGGCCTTGCCGAAAGCCAGCGTCGATTCGCATAGGTGCACCGCCCGGGTGATCGAGCCTACGAGTTTGGGGGCCATGCGTTTCACGGTCGGGTCTTCTGACATTTCGATCCGGTCGGTAAACAGCTGCGCAGAGGCGAGGATGTTGCGCAGATCATGGCTGATCTTGCTAACGGCGCTGCCCAATTGGGCCAAACGCTCTTTCTGTTTAAGCGCCTGCGTGAGGTCGGTTTGCAGCTTCTGAAGCGCCTCTTCGGCCTCGCGCAATTCGGTCACGCTAGCGGAAGGCTCGATGATCCGCCGCGCATCTTCGGGCGCCGCGGCATAGCGCTGCATATGTCCCGCCACCCGTTTGATCGGTTTCAGCAGCAAGGCCCGCATGGCAAAGAACAAAAGCACCGCCGTGATGACCGAGATCACCGCCGAGAGGATAAGGATCCGAATTCCATAGTCGATCATGGCGACACGCATGGGCGCTGTCTCCATCGTGACCTCGATCAACAGCCCCGCTTCGCGCACCGGCGCGCCGATCACGCGGACCACCTCGTTCCCCGGGCGGAACAGCCGCAGCATCGCATCGCGGATCAAGACCGTCGCCGAGGCATTGCGCAGATCATAGGTCTGCGACACCATGCGCGGCATGGGAGAGGCCAGCACCAGTTGCCGCGCCTCATCCCGCCGCAGCACCACGTTGAAGACCTCGGCGTTGCGCAGCAACTCCTCTTCCAACTCCGGGTCAAGCATGTCGTCGGCCAAAAGCGCCAGCGAGGCAATTTGCGCCCGCTCCAGCCGCGTCAGCATATATTCCTCGCGGAACCGCGCGATGGAGGGGACAAAGATCAGCACTTCGGCCAGCATCACAAAGATGGTGGTGAGGATCAGCAGGCGGCCAGAAAGCGAGTGGATCATGGGCGATCTCAGGGCAAGAGGCGCTGCACGGCGCGCACCACCGTTTTGACCAGAGCGCTGTCGAACAGGCGCGGGCTGAAATAGGCTCCTGCCGCGCGTTTGTTAATTTCCGAGATTGTGGGGTAAGGGGCAACCATGGCGGCAATCTGGCTCATCTTCATCTTATTGACCAGCGCAAGCGACCACAGGGTGATCAATTCGCCCGCCTGATGGCCGACGATGCTGGCCCCCACCGGGCGGCCCTTGACCACCATGACTTTGATGAACCCTTTGGTCTGACGCTCGGCAATCGCGCGGTCGTTATGGGTGTAGTGGAACCGCACAACCTCCAGCTTGCCGCCATGCTCTTCGCGCGCCTGCGCTTCGGTCAGCCCCACCTGCGCCAGTTCCGGCGCGGCATAGGTGACCCATGGAATATGGTGCAGTTTCGTCTTGCTCGGCAGGCCAAAAAGGATCGAGCGGATCACCACCCCGGCGTGATAGCCCGCCACATGGGTAAATTGCAGCCCGCCCGCCACATCGCCAATGGCATAGACCCGCCGGTTGCTGCTGCGCAGGCTATCGTCGACCTTGATGCCTGCCTTGGTGGTCTCCACCCCGGCCTTATCCAGATCAAGCCGGTCGATGTTGCTCTTGCGCCCCACGGCCATCAGCAGATGCGAGCCCTTGATCACGCGGCCATCCTTGGTCTCGACCGTGATCGCCCCAGCAGTACCGCTGACCTTGGCCGCATCACTGCCTTCCTCGAAAACCACCCCCTCGTCCCGCATGGTCTGCAACACCACCTCGGACAGCTCGGGGTCATCCTTGCCAAGCGCGCGGCTGCCTTCGATCACGGTCACCTTGCAGCCCATCCGCACATGGGCCTGCGCCATCTCGATGCCGATGGGGCCGCCCCCGATGATGATCAGATGCTCGGGCTTTTCGCGCAGGTCGAACAGGGTCTCATTCGTCTCATAGGGGACATCCTCCAGCCCCGGAATGGGCGGCACCAGAGGAGAGGAGCCGGTGGCGACGACGATGCGCCGCGCGGTGATGATGGTATCGCCCGCCTGCACCTCTTTATCGGAAATGAATCGCCCGTATTCGCGGATCACCCGTACGCCCAAGCCCTCGAACCGCTCAACCGAATCGACCGGCGCGATTTGCGAGATGACATCGGCCACGTGATCCTTGGCGGCGGCGTAATCCACCACACCGGCGGCATTCGCGACCCCATATTGCGCGCTGTGTTGCTGGGCATAGGCGGTCTTGCCGGTCTTGATCAGCGCCTTAGAGGGCACGCAGCCATAGTTCAGACAATCGCCGCCCATCTTATGCCCTTCGAGCAGGGTCACATCCGCGCCCATCTGCACGGCCCCCGCCGCCACCGACAACCCGCCAGAGCCTGCGCCGATAATCAGAACGTCGGTCTTGATACGGTCGGTCATTTCAGCAAATCCTTCTTGCCGGTAAATGTCTTGATCGCCATGGGCAGCAGCGACAGCACGCAGAGGCCCAGAATGGGCAACAGAATATGCGGCGCGAAAATAATCCCAAGGTCGGGCGTCTCACCCCGGGCGAAAACCGCACCTAGCCCCGCGCCCACAGAGGTAAAGACCAACGCCCCCGGCATGATTCCGAAAAACGTCGAGATCACGAAGCGAAACAGCGGCACGCCGAGAAAGGCAGGCAGCAGATTTGCGACAAAGAACGGCACCACCGGCACCAGCCGGATAAAAAAGAGCATCGACCACTGGTTGTCGTCGATCCCCGCCTTGATCTTGCGCACCATCCCTTCGGAGGCATCCATCCGCTCTTTCAACCGGGCACCAAGGCCCCATTGCGCGGCCAAAAAGATCACCACCGCGCCCAAGGTCGCAGCACTGACGTTATAAAGCGCGCCCGGAAACAGCCCAAAAAGGAAACCGCCCGTCAAAGTGGCCACCGTGGCCCCCGGCAGGGAAAAGGCCACAATCACCACGTAGGCGGCGACAAAGACCAGCGCAGTCAGCAGGTAATTGCTATCGCGAAAGGCGATCAGCGCCTCGCGGTTGTCGCGCAGCGCGTCGAAGCTCAGGTAATCGCGCAGGGTAAAAGCCCCGATGACCGCGATAACGGCGATCACCGCAAGGGGCAGATAGCGCATCAGCGCGGGTTTGCTTTGGTCGTTGCGGCTCATCATCACACTTCCTTGGGCCTACATCAGACCAATTTCGCTTTCCTCAATGATGGCGTGAAGCGGGGTGCGGGAACAGGCTCCTCACGCGCGCTTGATGGGACTTGTGCGGGAAAGGGTAATTTTGCAAAGTTAAGGGGTGAACTGAAACAATTCCGCCCCCGCCAACCGGCATTTTGTTGCAAAGCGCGGTTTTTCCCTGTCAGAGGGTTTGACTTGCGCGTCCCGCCGCATTAGAGGACGGGCTTGAATTGACGCTGGCCGCGGTGGAACCTTCAAGTGATTCCGTGCCCAGCCAGCTTTAGATGGAGACGGAGCGATGAAACGCACCTTTCAACCCTCGAACCTCGTGCGCAAGCGGCGCCATGGTTTCCGCGCGCGCATGGCCACCAAAGCCGGCCGTAAGATCATCAACGCACGCCGCGCACAGGGCCGGAAATCGCTGAGCGCATAAGCGCCCTCGATCTTCGGAACCAGAATATGACACCGCCGGAGGCACCCTTGAATGGCATTTGCGCCACGAAGGGGAACCCTGCCCCGGCGGTTTCTCTGCGTCTGGAGACCCTGACCAAACGGGCGGACTTCCAACGCGCCAGCCGCGCCAAACGCGTGGCCACCCCCGGCTTCATCCTGCAAATGCGCCCCCGCCGGAAGGATGAGCCCAGCGCGGCGCCCATTCGCGTGGGGTTCACCTGCTCCAAGAAGGTCGGCAATGCCGTGGCCCGCAACCGCGCCAAGCGCCGCCTGCGCGAGATCGCGCGGCTCACCCTGCCGCAGGCCGGACGCGCGGGCATGGACTATGTCTTTGTCGGACGGCGCGAGGCGACAGCCACCCTGCCCTTCGACCAATTGCTTGTCGATCTGGCCCGCGCGCTGGATATCCTGCACGGGGTGCGAAAATGACTCCCCTGGCCGCGCTTCTTGCCCTGCCGGTGCGCGGCTACCGGCTGATCTTCAGCCCATGGGTCGGGCATAATTGCCGCTATCAGCCCACCTGCAGCGCCTATGCGCTGGAAGCCTTGCAAAAACACGGCGGGCTGCGGGGCGGATGGCTGGCTGCCCGCCGGATCGCGCGCTGCCACCCTTGGGGGCAAAGCGGGATCGACAACGTTCCCGAGTAGCGCCGCGCTTGCGGCAAAGGGGCAAAATGCCCTAGGTGAAGCCAAGCTGATAGTGAGAGACCGACGATGCTGGACGAAACCGACGAGATTCACCCCCTCTTTGCCGGTGCACCACAAAGTACCGAGTTCAAGAAACTGCGCAAACGCATCGTCCGCATGACCCGCGAGGCGATCGATCAATACGGCATGGTCGAGCCGACGGCCCAAGACGCGCCCAAGCCCAAATGGCTGGTCTGCCTGTCGGGCGGCAAGGACAGCTATACCCTGCTGGCGGTTCTGCATGAACTGCAATGGCGCGGCCTGCTGCCGGTCAAGCTTTTGGCCTGCAACCTCGACCAAGGCCAGCCGAATTTCCCGGCGACCGTGCTGCCGGAATTCCTTGAAAAGATGGGCGTGCCGCATCGCATCGAATATCAAGACACCTATTCGATCGTGATGGACAAGATCCCCGCCGGGCGCACCTTCTGCGCGCTTTGCTCCCGCCTGCGCCGGGGCAATCTCTATCGGATCGCGCGGGAGGAAGGCTGCTCTGCCGTGGTGCTGGGGCATCACCGGGATGACATCCTCGAAACCTTCTTCATGAACCTTTTTCACGGCGGACGACTGGCGACCATGCCGCCCAAGTTGGTTAACGAAGAGGGGGATCTTTTCGTCTACCGCCCCCTTGCCCATGTTGCGGAAAGCGATTGCGAGCGTTTTGCCACAGCCATGAACTACCCGATCATTCCCTGCGACCTTTGCGGCTCGCAGGACGGGCTTCAACGCCAGCAAGTGAAAGCGATTCTCGACGGTTGGGAGGCCAACAGCCCCGGTCGTCGGCAGGTCATGTTCCGCGCGCTGATGAACGCCCGCCCCTCGCATCTGCTGGATCCCAAGCTTTTCGATTTCGCCGGGCTCATGCGGAACGTTGAGAGTACAGAGCAAGAACAATTTTAGATAATAATCCGCAAAAAAGCGGGTTCTGTTAACCCACAGCACACCCTAAAGGCGATATCCCTCCCCCGTCAGCGCAGGCATTGCGCGCATTGGGAAGGGATATCGCGATGGCATTTCACCGGCTTTCCGGGCTCACGCATCTGCGCCAGTCACTCGCCGCGGTGCTCAGCGGGCAGGCCGCTTTGGCCTTTCTCCCCGCGCTGATGCTGCTGGCCTTTTGGATCGGCGGCGAAATGGCTCTGATCGCCGCCTCCGCCGCGCTGCCGCTTCTTTTTCTTGCCGGGCAGCGCTTTGGCGGAGATTCTCAGCCCCTCCAAGATGCGCGCGGCGGCATCCTACAGCGCAGCGCTTTTGAGGAGCTGGCAGAACAGGTTTTTCAAACCGCCCAATCGCGGGGGCGCTTGTCGGCCACATGTTTCATTGCGCTCGAAGGGCTTGACCAAATCGTCGAACGCCTCGGCCAGACCGCTGCCGATAGGGTCATAAGGCAAAGCGGCGAACGATTGCAGGGCGCCCTGCGCGATGATGATCTCATCGGCAAGGTGGGAGAGGCGCGGTTCGCCATCTGCACGGCCCCGGTGCGTCAGCTTGATCTTGAGCTTTGCATTCAACTGGCCGGGCGCTTGCAAGCGGCCTTGGAAGAGCCGTTTTCGGTGGATGGGGTTACGATCTATCTCTCGGCCTCCGTCGGCTTTTGCCTTAATACCCGCGCCCCAAAGGGGGATGCCGCCGCATGGCTTGCCGCCGCCGCCACCGCCCTGCGCAGCGCGCAGCGGCGCGGCCCCTCCTCCATTCGCGCCTTTTCCGACCAGATGCGCCGCGAAACAGAAACCCGCGCCGAACTGCGCGAAGAGGTCGCGCAGGCATTGGACAGCGGCCAAATACAACCCTGGTTTCAGCCGCAAATCTCAACCGACACGGGCCAGATCACCGGCTTTGAAGCCTTGGCGCGCTGGAACCATCCGGTACAGGGCATGATCCCCCCTTCGGATTTCCTGCCCGCCGTCGAAGAGGCCGGTCTGCTGGAGCGTTTGGCCGAAGTCATGATGTACCACGCCTTTGCCGCCCTCAAAGCCTGGGATGGGTCCGGCACTGTGGTGCCCCAGATCGGGGTGAATTTCGCCGGGGGCGAGCTTGCCAACCCCCGGCTCATCGACAAAATCACATGGGAACTGGACCGGTTCGACCTGTCCCCCGACCGGCTCGCGATCGAAGTGCTGGAAACCGTCGTCGCCTCAACCGCCGGCGATGTGATCACCCGCAATATCACCGCCCTACGCAAGCTCGGGTGCCGTATCGATCTTGACGATTTCGGCACAGGCCATGCCTCCATCGCGTCCATTCGCCGCTTTTCCGTCAACCGGATCAAGATCGACCGTTCTTTCGTCATGAGGGCAGATCGCGACCCCGACCAGCAGCGCATGATCAGCGCCATTCTCACCATGGCCGAGCGACTGGGCGTTGAGACCCTTGCCGAAGGGGTGGAAACAGTGGGGGAGCATGTCTTGCTCGCCCAACTCGGCTGTGACCATGTGCAGGGATTCGGCATCGCCCGCCCCATGCCCTTTGAGCAAACACTCGATTGGATCGCCCGCCACAACGCGAAACTGCAAGACGTGCCGCGCATCATGAACGGGCGTGCCACCTAGGCGGCGTGCGCTTAGCACGGGCCGGGGCAGTAAGCTGCAGAAGTGGCAGCTGCCCGTCGCGCCCAGAGCAAACAAGAACACCGCATCGCGAAGCGCCGCAAAACTCTCGGCCCCCCGCCCCGCTCAAAGCTGGGGCCACCGCTCCCCCGCAACCGCCCCCGGCGAAACTCCGCAAAACCCATGCCAGATGGACCAAAACCACCCTGCATCCCCCTTGGTCTCGCCCGATTCCACTTGACCTTTGGCCCCGCACTCTGTTGAACCCCCGTGATATTCAAAGACATCAGGTGGCGGTCCCCATGGACGAACAGAACAAGAATCTCATCCTTGCCACGGCGCTCAGCTTTGCCGTCATCCTCGTGTGGTTCCTTCTGTTCCCGCCCCCTGAAGCCGACCCTGCACTGGAACCCGGCAGCGAGGTAAGCCAAACCGTCGAGGGCACCTCCGTCCCCGCCTCCACCGCCGATACCGCTGCCGCCCCCGGCACGGAAGAGGGCGAAGGCGCCGCCCCCGAAGGCCGCCGCGCGGCGCTGGCGGCAGCGCCCCGCGTGGCAATCGCGACCGACAAGGTCAGCGGCTCCATCTCGCTCATGGGCGGGCGGATCGACGATCTGAAACTCAACGATTACCAAACCACGCTCGACGCGGATGCCGAAATCGTGACCCTGCTCTCCCCCGAAGGGTCGAGCGATGCCTATTACGCGCTGCACGGTTGGGCCGCAGGTTCGGGCCTCGCCCCCGATGCCGTGCCGGGTGTCGATACGCTTTGGACCCTGAGCGAGGGCGAAACACTGGGCGTCGACAGCCCCGTGACCCTTACTTGGGACAATGGCGCCGGGCAGGTCTTTACCCGCACCATTTCGGTCGATGACCAATATATGTTCGACATCACCCAGAGCGTGACCAACAACGGCGAAGGCGCGGTGAACGTGGCCCCCTTCGGCATGATCGCGCAGCACGGGCTGCCCGAAGACCTGAAAAGCTTCTTCATCCTGCATGAGGGCGCCGTGGCCATGGCCAATGGTGAACTTGCCGAAGTCGATTGGGACGATATCGCCGAAGCCGATGTGAACAGCACCTGGGGCCGCCCCGCCGTGGTCACGGAAGGCGTCACCGAGGGCTGGGTCGGCTTTACCGATCACTATTGGCAGGCGGTGCTGATCCCCGACGCGGGCGAAACCTTTGAACAGGCGCTCACCTATGACCCGCGCGCGGACACCTACCGCGCCTTTACCCGCCAGCCGACCCGCTCGGTCGCGGCAGGCGAAAGCGTGAGCACCTCCAGTAAGTTTTTCGCCGGGGCAAAGGAATGGGAAACCCTTCAGGATTACCAGTCCTCCGGTGTTGCCAAATTCATCGACAGCATCGACTGGGGCTGGTTCTTCTTCCTGACCAAACCGATTTTCTGGCTGCTGCACGAGCTGAACAAGCTTATCGGCAACATGGGTATCGCGATCATCGGCCTGACGCTGCTGATCAAGGCTGTCCTCTTCCCGCTGGCCTATAAATCCTACGTCTCCATGGCGCGGATGAAAGAGCTTCAGCCCGAGATGGAAAAGCTGAAGAAAGAAGCGGGCGACGACCGGCAGAAGATGCAGCAGGGCATGATGGAGCTCTATAAGAAGAACAAGGTGAACCCTGCGGCGGGCTGCCTGCCGATCCTGCTGCAAATCCCGATCTTCTTCTCGCTCTACAAGGTGATTTTCGTCACGATCGAGCTGCGCCACGCGCCCTTCTTTGGCCCGTTCCAAGACCTCAGCGCGCCCGATCCGACCTCGATCATGAACCTCTGGGGCCTCTTGCCCTATGCCGCGCCCGAGCCGGGTTCGATGCTGGCGCTGATCTTCATCGGCATCCTGCCGCTGCTCTTGGGTATCTCCATGTTCCTGCAGCAAAAGCTGAACCCGGCGCCCACCGACCCGACACAGCAAATGATCTTTGCATGGATGCCTTGGGTCTTCATGTTCATGCTGGGCGGTTTCGCGAGCGGCTTGGTGGTGTACTGGATCGCCAACAACACGATCACCTTCACCCAGCAATATCTGATCATGCGCAGCCAAGGGTACAAACCTGACCTTTGGGGCAATATCAAAGGCGGCTTCAAACGCACGCCCAAGAGCGCTGCCGCCAATGCGGATGCCAAGCCCAAATCGGGCAAGTCGAAAAAGTGATGCAGGTCACCGCGCTCAACCGGCATCCGCTCAAGGCCCATGGCCGCGAGACGGTTGAGCGTGTGACCCTGCGCGCCGGGCAATCCATGCCCTATGACCGGCTCTGGGCCGTGGCCCATGACGCCTCCAAAGCCGCGCCCGGAGACTGGGCGCGGTGTCTGAATTTCACCCGGGGGGCGTCTTCGCCGCAGTTGCAGGCGATCACAGCCAAGCTGGATGAGACGACCGAGATGCTCAGCCTGCGCCACCCGACGCGCGGGGAAATCACCTTTCACCCGGACCGCGAACAGGCGGCTTTCCTCGACTGGGTGCGCCCGCTCGTGACCGAAGGCCGCGCCGCTCCGGTGGATATCCTGCGTCTCGATGGCCGTGGCTATACCGACAGCGCGGAACCGACGCTGTCGCTCAACAGCCTCACCTCCCATCGCGCGGTCGAGGAATTGGCAGCTGCGCCGCTGCAAACCGCCCGCTGGCGCGGCAATATCTGGTTTGGCGGCGCCGCCCCTTGGGCCGAGTTCGACTGGCTCGGGGGCGATTTGAAAATTGGTCAAGCACGGCTGCATGTGTCCAAACGCATCACCCGTTGCCTGGCCACCACCGTAAACACCGATACCGGCGCGCGCGACGTCGACACGCTTGCCGCGCTCGACCAATTGGGTCACCGGGATTTCGGTGTTACCCTGACCGTCACCACCGGCGGAGAAATCGCCGTGGGCGACGAACTGGAGCTGATCTGATGCAAGTGAACTACACCATCGCCGAAGAGCCCGACGCGCCGAGCGCCGAGAAAGGCCGGATGCTTTTCGCCGGTGAGACGACATTCGTCAAAGGCGTGGTGGCGATGGATGGGCTGCCGCCCCCCGACCGGATGGAGGTCTGCTTTGCCGGGCGCTCCAACGTCGGCAAATCGACGTTGATCAACGCGCTGACCGGGATGAAGGCGCTGGCGCGGGCGTCGAACACGCCGGGCCGCACCCAAGAGATCAACTTTTTCACCGCCGGGGAAGAGCATTACCTCGTCGACCTGCCGGGCTATGGCTATGCTAATGCGCCGCTGCCGGTGGTCGAGAAATGGCAGCGCCTGCTGAAACAATACCTTTCGGGCCGCCAGACCCTGCGCCGCGCCTTCGTGCTGATCGACGCGCGCCATGGGGTGAAGAAGGTCGATGATGAGATCATGTCCCTGCTCGACAGTTCCGCCGTCACCTTTCAGGTCGTGCTGACCAAGGCCGATAAGGTCAAAGAGGCCGAGCGCGCGAAGATTCTGTCGCAGGTGAAAGACGCGCTAAGCAAACACCCCGCCGCCTACCCGGAGATTGTCGTGACATCTTCGGAAAAGGGCTGGGGCATCCCCACTCTGCGTGCCATCATCGCCACGCTGGTATAGCACCTCCTGCCGCTATCGGCTTCCCATGGGTCAACAGATGAGAACGCAAGACATGAACCGCGACTGGATCGCCACCGCCCAAACCCTCAGCCAAGCTCTGCCCTTTTTGCAACGCTACGCCGATGCCACCGTGGTCATCAAACTAGGCGGCCATGCGATGGGCAGCGACGAGGCGATGGACGAATTCGCCCGCGATGTCGCGCTGATGCGGCAGGTGGGGGTGAACCCGGTGATCGTCCATGGCGGCGGGCCGATGATCAACGACATGCTGGCGCGGCTGAACATCAAGTCCGAATTCGTGAACGGCAAACGGGTGACCGATGCCGCGACCATGGAAGTGGTCGAGATGGTGCTTTCAGGTCTCGTCAACGCGCGGATCGTGCAGGCCATCTCAGAGCAAGGTGGCCGCGCGGTCGGTGTCTCGGGCAAGGACAGCGGCCTGATCGTTTGCGACCCCGAAGACCCCGTTCTGGGCCTCGTGGGCAACCCGACACAGGTCAACCCGCGCATCCTGCGGGACTTTGCCGACAAGGGCATCATTCCCGTCATCGCGCCGCTCGGCATGGGCCGCGGGGGGGAGACCTATAACATCAACGGCGACACCGCCGCTGGCGCCATCGCAGGCGCGCTGAAGGCCGACCGCCTGCTGCTGCTGACGGATGTGGCGGGCGTCAAGGACGGCAAGGGGGAGGTTGTGACCGACCTGACCGCGAGCCAGATCAACGAGATGATCGCCGATGGCACCATTGCGGGCGGGATGATTCCCAAGGTGCAAACCGCGCTCGATGCGCTCGAAGGCGGTGTGCGGGCGGCGGTCATCCTCGACGGGCGCGCACCCAATGCCTGCCTGCTGGAGCTTTTCACCGAACACGGCGCGGGCAGCATCATTCGCAAGGGCTAGGTCCAAAGCGCTTGCCCCCTGCCCCTGCTTCGCGCCTATGATGGGCCAAGCCGTGAGAGGAGTGACATGCGCCGCCTGATCCTGATGCGACACGCGAAATCGGACTGGTCCCATGGGACCAGCGATCACGACCGCCCCCTCAACGCCCGCGGGCGTGGGGCGGCCCAAGCCCTTGGCAATTGGCTGCGCGCAGAGGCGTTGCTGCCCGATGCGGCGCTCTGCTCGACCGCGGCCCGTACCCGTGAAACCTGCGCCCGCTTGGCGCTGCCTGAGGGCTGTCGGGTTGAGCATCTGCGCGAACTCTACCTCGCCGAGCCTGATCAGATCATCACCACCCTGCGCCAGCGCGGCACAGGCGACACCCTGTTGCTGGTGGCACATAACCCCGGCATCGCCGCAGCCGCCGCAGGGCTGTTGCAGCACCCACCCGAACAGGAAGCCTTTGACCGCTACCCTTCGGGCGCGACGACGGTGATGAATTTCGCGGTTGAAAGCTGGGCCGATGTGGCCCCCGGCAGCGGCCTGCTGCACGCCTTCACCGTCCCCAAGCAACTGGTTTGAAACGCAAACGCCCCGACCGAATGGCCGGGGCGTCTGTTTTAGCTTGATCCGTTTTTTCGCGGCTCAGTGCCCGAGGATCTGGCTCAGGAACAACTGGGTGCGCGGGCTTTGCGGGTTGTTGAAGAAGGCCTCAGGCTCGTTCTGCTCGACGATCTGGCCCTCATCCATGAAGATCACGCGGTTCGCCACCTGACGGGCAAAGCCCATCTCGTGGGTCACGCAGAGCATGGTCATGCCCTCTTCGGCAAGCTCGATCATCGTGTCGAGCACCTCCTTGATCATCTCGGGGTCGAGGGCCGATGTCGGCTCATCGAAGAGCATGACCCGCGGGCGCATGCAGAGCGAGCGGGCAATCGCCACACGCTGCTGCTGACCGCCTGAAAGCTGGCCGGGATACTTATTGGCCTGATCGGGGATCTTCACCTTTTCAAGGAAATGCATCGCCGTTTCCTCGGCTTCCTTCTTGGGCGTCTTGCGCACCCAGATCGGCGCCAGCGTGCAGTTCTCAAGGATCGTCAGATGCGGGAAGAGGTTGAAGTGCTGGAAGCACATGCCGACCTCGGAGCGGATCTTGTCGATGTTCTTGAGGTCCGAGCTGAGCAGCGTGCCGTCGACCTCGATGGTGCCCTTCTGATGCTCTTCGAGCGCGTTGATACAGCGGATCAGCGTCGACTTGCCCGAGCCCGAAGGCCCGCAGATCACGATCCGCTCGCCCCGGTGCACGGTCAGGTCGATGTCGCGCAGCACGTGGAAGGCCCCGTACCACTTGTTCATGTTTTCGATGCGGATCGCGACTTCGTCGGATACTTTCATTTGTGCGGTCTCAGCCATGCGAGAACCCTCCCTTAACGATGGTCAGTCGCAAGACGGCGTTCCAGCCACTGCGAGTATTGAGAAATGCCGTAGCAGACGATGAAGAACAGCACGGAAGCAAAGAGGAAAAGCTCCCAGTAGACGCCGTTCCAGTCGGTCGAGGCGAGGATCGGGCCGCGGATCATGCCGATGATGTCAAACAGCGAGATCACCGAGACCAGCGTGGTGTCCTTGAACAGGCCCACCGCGATGTTGACGATGCCCGGGATCGAGATCTTCAACGCCTGTGGCAGGATGATCAGCCGCATCGCCTGCGGATAGTCGAGGCCAAGGCTGTCTGCAGCCTCGTACTGGCCCTTGGGCAGTGCGGCGAGGCCACCCCGGATCACCTCTGCGATATAGGCCGAGGAGAACATGGTGATCATGATCACCACGCGGATGAAGAGGTCAACGCCCGAACCCGGCGGGAAGAAATACGCCAGCATCACGTTCGCCACGAAGAGCAGCGTGATCAGCGGCACGCCGCGGACGAATTCGATGAAGACCACGCAGATGCCCTTGACGATCGGCAGATGCGACTGACGCCCAAGCGCCAGCGCGATGCCGATGGGCAGCGACAGCGACACGCAGGTGATGCCCAGCATCATGTTGAGCATGAAGCCACCAAGGTCACGGCTGGGGATCGCTTGCAGCAGCGGCGATGCGGGGCGCAGCGCCTCCCCAATGAAGCCACCGACATACCAGACGATCACCGCCGCGACGACGCCGCCGGCCAGCGCCATGGCGAAGCTTTTCTGCACCAGACGGCTATAGACGACATAGCCCGCCACGACGCCCAAAAGTGCGAAGATCGGCCCCCAGATCGGCCCGCCCCAGATCAGCCAGAAGGCAAGGAACGGGTAGACGCCGGTGAACAGCAGCAGCTTGCGCGGCAGGTCGATGAACAGCACGGGTGCGACGGCCAAGAACAGCAGCACCAGCGCGACGGTGGGACGCCAGTATTGGTCGCTGGGATATTTGAAGCCAAAGAGCAATTGATGCCAGCGCTCGCTCAGCACCGAGAAGCAAGCCCCGGTCGTGCCATCCAAAATCTCGCGACATTCCGACAGGCTGCTTGCCGACCAGACGCCATTCAACAGCCACGGCAGAGAGCCGGACAGCAGCAGATAGAGGAAATAGAGCGCCACAATGGTCAGGATCGCATTCGCCCATGTCGGGAAAAGATTGTCCTTCACCCATTTCAGCGGGCCGCCGACCTTATCCGGCGGGGCCGCCGGCGGCAGCGAGGTTTCACGCACGAAAGCGATGGATTCAGCATGTGTGTCTGACATGGCTTAACGCTCCTTCAGCTTCGTTGCGTTGTTGTAGACGTTCATCACCATGGAGATGCCCAGCGAGATGACGAGGTAGAAGAGCATCAGAAGAACGACGCATTCGATCGCCCGTCCGGTCTGGTTCAGGGTGATCCCGCCCAGCGTCGCGGTGATGTCGGCATAGCCCACAAGGATCGCCAGCGAGGAGTTCTTGGTGATGTTGAGGTAGTTCGAAATGAGCGGCGGGATGATCACCCGCAGCGCCTGCGGCAGCACCACGAGGTTCATGATCCGGCCCGACCGCAGGCCCAAGGCAGCGGCGGCCTCGGACTGGCCCTTGCTGACCGCCTGAATGCCCGCGCGGACGTTCTCGGCGATGAAGGCACCGGTGTAGATCGACAGAGCGAACCACAGCGCGATCAGCGGCGCGCCGATTTGGATGCCGCCACGGAAGTTGAAGCCTTTGAGCGCGGGGTAGTCGAGCCCGATCGGCATGCCCATGATGAAGAACATGATGATCGTCGGCAGCAAAAGGATCGCGACCGAAGGCCAAAGCATCGGCAGCAGGCGCCCTGTGTCATAGAGCAGTTTCGTCGCATAGCGGCGGTAGGCGAAAACGCCGATCACCGAGGCCACGAAAGTCGCCACCACAATCATCGACCCCGGCCCCCAGACCGGCCCGGGAATATAGACGCCCCGGTTGGTGAAGGCGAAAGAGCCCAGCATCATGGTCGAGGCCGGATCATCGCCCCGGAAGGCCGAGGGCGCGGGCATCGCGGCGGTCATGATGGTGTAGATGATCAGGATCCAGATCAGCACCGGAATGTTGCGGAAAATCTCGACGTAGCCCGCCATCAGCTTGCGCACGAGCCAGTTGTTCGACAGGCGCAGCACCCCGGCGATGACGCCAAAGATCGTCGCGGTGACACAGGCAAGGAAGGACACCAGCAGCGTGTTGATGATCCCGACCCAAGCCGCCTGAAGGTTCGACGATCGGCTGGTATAGGGGATCAGCGTCTGGTTGATGTCATAGCCCGCCGGATTGCCGAGGAACTGGAAAGAGATGTTCAACCCGGCAGCGCGCAGGTTCGCGGCAAGGTTCGATCCCAGATACCAGATCGCCGTGACCAGCAGCGCCAGCGCAATCACCTGAAAGGTGATCGACCGATAGCGGGTGTCGCTCAACAGCATAGATGGCCGGAACGACGCCTTGGGAGGGTCGGAGAATGTCGTCATGTATGTATCCCTGTGTTCCGGCTCTTTTTTTCTGGTGCATTTGGCGCACCTTGGCCGAATCATTTTTGGTCGTAGATCGATTTATCTCGATCGTGGGTTTTTATTGTCTCGTTGGGGTTTCGTCAGTCGTTTTGGACCGTTCTTCTTTTCAGTCGGGAGTTTTCGTAGGCCAGAGGCAAGCAGCCCCACCGGCCAGAGGCGCAAGGGGCGCGGGAATTCCCGCGCCCCTCGCTTCGCGATTTAGCGGAAGGGCGGTGCGTAGAGCAGGCCACCGTCTGTCCACTGGGCGTTCAGCCCGCGTGCCAGACCGATCGGGGTCTCTTCGCCGATGTTCTTGGCAAAGATCTCACCGTAGTTGCCTTCGGCCATGATGGCGCGCTTGGCCCAGTCGGCGTCGAGGCCGATCATCTCACCCAATGTGCCCTCG
Organism: Sulfitobacter sp. 1A15299; assembly: GCF_043556915.1. Lineage (NCBI taxonomy): Bacteria > Pseudomonadati > Pseudomonadota > Alphaproteobacteria > Rhodobacterales > Roseobacteraceae > Sulfitobacter > Sulfitobacter sp. 1A15299. The sequence continues at coordinate 39,747 of NZ_JBIFFJ010000018.1, forward strand.
GTGCCCAAGAGGCGGGCGACTTCGGGGTTGTTGGTGTTGCCGGTCATCTCTTCGATGTTGGCCGAGGTGATGCCCAGTTCTTCGGCAGCGATCAGCGCGTTCAGCACCCAACGGGTGATGTCGCCCCAGTCGTTGTCGCCGTGACGGACCAGCGGGCCCAGCGGCTCTTTCGAGATGATCTCGGGCAGCAGTACGTGCTCATCGGGGTTCTCGAAGGTCGCGCGTGTCGCGGCAAGGCCGGAGGCGTCGGTGGTGTAGGTGTCGCAGGCACCGGCAAGGTACTGCTGCTGGCCTTCGGCGTTGGTTTCAACGGGCACCGGCTCGTAGCTGATGTTGTTCTTGCGGAAGAAGTCCGCGAGGTTCAGCTCGGTCGTGGTGCCGGTCTGGATGCAGACGGTCGCGCCGTCCAGATCCTTGGCCGAGGAAACGCCAAGCGCTTTCGGCACCATGAAGCCCTGACCGTCGTAGTAGTTCACGCCGATGAAGTCGAACTTCAGGTCGGTGTCGCGGCTGAAGGTCCATGTGGTGTTGCGTGCGAGGAAGTCGATCTCGCCCGAGGCCAGCGCGGTGAAGCGGGTCTTGCCGGTTGTCGGCACGAATTCCACGGCGTTCTTGTCGCCCAGAACGGCGGCAGCAACGGCACGGCACACGGCCACGTCGAAACCTTCCCATTCGCCGTTGGCGTTCGGCGCGGCAAAGCCAGCAAGGCCGGTGGTCACGCCACAGTTCAGCTTGCCGCGCGCCTTGACGTCATCAAGCGTGGCGGCACCAGCAGCACCGGCCGCAAGGCCAGCAACGGTCAGCGCGCCAAAAATTACGGTTTTTTTCATTTTTACCTCTTCCTGATAGTCCGCCACGTTCACTGGCGGTTAATCCGACGCCAGATGACGCCGAAAGCGATCTTGTGCAGAGTTCCCCCTGCTCAATGAACAGCAGTGTGGGCGGATTCAGGTTTGAAGGTCAAGGGCACGATGGGCAAAATCAGGGCGGGTTTTCACATCGCGGCGCAAAGCTTTTATCAAGTTAAGCAGCTTTGCAAAGCACAATTATTGCACATGCATGTAAAAACGCCTGCCGCTTGATTTCGGCCTCTTGCTCGGCCAGGTCATCGCGGCCCCATTGCTCGGCCTGCCATGTCTCATCCAGCCGCGACAGGGCCCAAATCTCCTCGGGGTCAAAGGCCTGTTCCAACACGGCAAAGCCAAGGATCAGCGAGCCGGTGAGGCTCACAAGGTCATGAAAAGCCGCCAGTTCAAAGGCATCCAGCGTGGCCGTCCGCCGGTGCAACTCGGCCAGGGCTTCGGGCGCTTGCGGCTCGTGCATGATGCCCTCCCGCGTCTCTAACCGCGCGCCAAGGATTTGCGCGGCCCAGTCCAGCATCGGATCCCACTCAGCCGCTTGCCGGGCGACCAAACCTTCGGGGCTGTCGGCGCGGTAGCACAGAAGATCGCTGTCGCCATAGGCCGCGAGCATCCCGACGACCTCGGCCTTTTGCACGGCCACCTTGTCGATCGCGGCGTTGGCGGTCTTGGTCACCGGCATGGTGCGTGGGTCGATCTGTTTTTCCTGCGCCTGCCATTCGGCGGCCACGGCCTCGGCCATGGTGCGGGTGGGCAGGGTCAGCGGGCGCTTGGCCGGGGTTTTCACCCGGCGGCCATCCAATTCGACGGTGAAACCGTCTTCGACCGCGACCACGGCGGCGTCTTTCCAAAAGCGTTTGGCTTTCCAATCACTCATGCGGGAATGCTCCAGATTTGTTCCAGCAGGGCGGGCAGCGCCGCGAAATCCTCGACCAGATGCGCGGCGGCAGCCAGCCGGTCCGGGCCGTGATAGCCCCATTTGACGCCGATCCCGGTCACCCCGGCAGCGGCGGCCATGTCCATGTCGAAAGAGGTATCGCCGATCATCACCGTCGCCTCAGGCCCCACCCCGGCATCGGCCATCGCCTGATGGATCATCGACGGATGCGGCTTGGAGGGATGAAAATCCGCCACCTGCTGCGTGATGAAAAGCCCCTCCAGCCCGTGACCGGCGATCAGCTTGTCCAGCCCGCGTTTCGACTTGCCCGTGGCGACGCCCAACAGCACCTCCGGCTCTGCGTGAAGACGCCGCAACGTCTCCAACGCGCCGGGGTAAAGCGGCGAGGATTGCGCCACCCCCGCCTCGGCCCGCAGGGTCATATAGGCAGCCTTATAGGCTTCAACCATCGCAAGGTGATCCTCCGCCGGGCGCGTGGGGGCCAGTACCGTCATCGCCACGTCCAGCGACAGGCCGACGATCGACAGGATCTCGGCCCGCGTTGGCGCGGGTGCCTCCACAGCCGCAAAGGCCGCCGTCATCGCCGCGACGATATCGCCTTGGCTGTCGACCAGCGTGCCGTCGACGTCAAAGATCACCAAACGGAGCGGTTTGCTCATTGCAGCGACTCGAAGGGGTCTTCGTCGGCCAAATCCTCGGTCCAGCCGAAGGTGTCCCAGCTATGGGCCATGTGGTCGGGCAGTTCGGCGGTGATCGTCACCACCTTGCGCGTATGCGGATGTTCGAAACGCATCATCCGCGCGTGCAGGTGGAGCTTCTTCGAGATGATCCCGCCCAGTTGCGCGCCCCAGCCGTCGCCGAGGTTCTCCTGCCCCGAGCCGCCGTATTTGCCGTCGCCGACAATAGGATGCCCGATCTCTGCCATATGGGCGCGCAGCTGGTGAGTGCGGCCGGTGACCGGCTCCATCGCCACCCAGGAGGCACGTGAGCCGACGCGGAACAGCGTAGCGTAAAGCGTATGCGCACGTTTTGCGCCCGGCGTGTCGTCCATGTCGCGCGGGTGCACGGCGATCATCTTCTCGCCCTCGCCCTTGCGGCCATGGCCGCCCGCCTTGACCAGACCGTATTTGATCTCGCCCAGATAGGGCGTCGGCACGCCGGCGACGATGGCCCAGTAGATTTTGCGGGTCTCGCGGTGTCGCATCGCCGCCGTCAGCGCCTTGGCCGCCGCGCGGGTCCGGGCCAGCAGCAGCACGCCCGATGTGTCGCGGTCAAGCCGGTGCACGAGGCGCGGCTTTTCCTCGGCGTCGAAGGTCAGCGCCTCGGACAACGCGTCGACATGGCGGTCCGCCTGCCCCGAACCGCCCTGCACCGCCAGACCGGCGGGCTTGTTGAGCGCAATGACATGATCGTCGCGGTAGATCACGCAGTTGCGGATCATCTTGGCATCCGCTTCGGTGATGCGGGTGCGCTTGGGCGGCGGCGGCGGGGCGCTGTCGGGCAGCGGCGGCACGCGCACCTGCTGGCCGACTTCGAGGCGGGTGTTCGCCTTCACCCGCCCCCCATCGACGCGGATTTCGCCCTTGCGGCACATCTTCTCGATGAGGCCCTGATTGATCTGCGGAAACATCCGCTTGAACCAGCGGTCGAGCCGCTGGTCGCCATCGCCCTCGGCGACGGTCACTGTCTGTACGCGGCTCATGCCAATACCTCTCGGGCCAACCAGAGGCCCAGCAAACAGGCGGCCAGTGACAAGATCACCGAGGCCCCCACATATGAAAGTGCGATCCCTGACCGGCCCTCTTCGAGCAACCGCAGGGTATCGAGTGAAAACGCCGAAAAGGTCGTGAAACCGCCCAGAAGCCCGGTCATCAGGAAGGGCAGCAGCAGCGCCTTTTCGGCGAACGTGACCCAGACCAGCCCGATGGCGAGCGAGCCTGCGACATTGACCGCGAGCGTGCCCAGCGGAAAGCCGACGGCCAGACCGACAAGGTAGCGCAGACACGCGCCCAGAGCGCCGCCGAGCGCCACCATGATCAGTGTTTTCATCATCGACACCCCATCGCGCCTGCGCGGCCCGGAGTCAAGTTTTCCGCTTGGCGCGCAGCCCGGCAAAGTAATCCTGCCGCTTTTTCAACTCCCGCTCGAAACCGCGCTCGACCGGCTCGTAGAGGCTGGGCCGCGCCATCGCGTCGGGAAAGTAGTTCTGGCCTGAGAACCCGTCCTCGGCGTCATGGTCATAGGCATAGCCCGAACCGTAGCCCTGTTCCTTCATCAGCTTGGTCGGCGCGTTCAGGATATGTTTCGGCGGCGGCTCCGACCCGGTGCTGCGCGCCAAGCGCCGCGCGTCCTTGTAGGCCTTGTAGACGGCGTTGGATTTCGGGGCGAGGCAGATATAGGTCAGCGCCTGCGCGATGGCCAACTCCCCCTCCGGGCTGCCGAGGCGCTCATAAGTCTCCCATGCCTGCAGGCAGAAGGCCTGTGCCTGCGGATCGGCGAGGCCCACATCCTCCACCGCCATGCGTGTAATCCGCCGCATCAGGTAGCGCGGGTCTTCGCCGCCCTCCAGCATTCGCCCCAACCAGTAAAGCGCCGCGTCCGGGTCCGAGCCGCGCATGGATTTATGCAGCGCCTTCATCTTATTTAACTGAATTTTCTACCCGGTGAGTGAGTGAGTGAGTGGAAACCCTAAGAAAATACCGGGTTCAGCGCATCCTAAGGCTCTGATCTCAGCGCTTACCTCGTTGGGTATTGTTTTTTTCTTCCCAGTCGCAAACTGTCAGATAAAGCCCGACCACAGCTCAATCGGCAATGTTTCATTTTCTACCCAAGGCTTTGGGATCAGGCGACCAAAGCTTGGGTATTTTTCGCAGGCTACCTTAGTTGGCTGTTAAACCTGCTCCAATATATGGCGTGCAATGGAAAATTTTCACCACCTTTACACATTGGCCGGCCTCGCCACATCTCAGTTTGGGTTCATGGCGGCCTTCATCGGATTTACGATTTCTGCTGGCCGGACCTTCGACCATTTCGAGAGGCATTTCACACGCACCTTAGCGATTATCGCGATCGTTTTTCTCTTCGCCTGCCTGGTCCCAAGCGCTATGGCTGACGCTTACCCACGTGTATTCCTGAAGGTCTCGATGGGTATTTTCTTCCTTGCTGGGGTGGTGGCCGCAACCTTGGCTGCGATCGATCTCATTAAGTCGTGGAAGGGAGAAGAGAATGATCCGTCTTGGTGGCACGCAGTGGGATGGCTGTTTGGGATCATGACGTTTGTCTTTCTCTTTCTCGGCTATGCAAAATCCGGAAAAAGCTGGCGCCTTTTACAAACTGGCCGCCACTACATTATTCGGGGTGGCTGTATGGTGTTTCATTGCAATCGTGTTTCGCAGATTTTTTCGCTGAAAGAAGGGCGAAGGGTCGCGAACATTCTGCGGTTTTACCGCAACTACGTGCTGCCGCGCGGGAAGTGAAAGGAGGCGCAAACGCCGGCGATGCGCCTGAAGCTTGCGAAAGGCATCATTTATGAACGGGATCTGTTTCATTTCAGGCGCTATCTGGGAGAAGTAACTTCCGAAATGAAGCATATGCTTGACGGCAAGAAGTGACTGAGGCCATTCCTCCGGAATGTTGCACAGATACTATCAAACTCTCTCTCGGATCGGTTCAGCGCTGGCAGCTATGAGTGCGCTGACTTGGTTTCTTTGGCCATTCGGTGAGGTTTGGGAGTTCAGTCCGGAGCCGCTTTCTGCATTTCTGGTGGCTTTCGGTTTCTGGATATTCACCGAGTTCAAGCTTAGTGAGGAAGTGACCTATCGAGCATCGACACCCAACGACATCCGGTTGGGTGCTCAGATAACTGCTTATGGGGCATCAACTTTTCGAAAGCTATTGAAAGATCACGACTATCAACGCGGAATCCCTCCGCGCTATCTGAGCGAAGCCGATGCTTTGATCTACGAGTTCGATCAGGGAACTGCTCATTTTCAGGACAAGCGAGTTCAGAAGAACTTTTCAGATTTCATCATTAAGCTGAACACCTTCTCAAATTACTTAGGCACGCATTCCAGCCCTGAACGATTTGGTGCATCGTATTTGCAGTCAATCATTCCAGCCAATCAGTTCGATGGATGGAACATTTCTGATCGACATAAGGACGAGATCAATGAGACGAATAGGCTCGCGACTGAGGCCTGGAAGAGCATGAAGATCCTCCTCGCGGACATAAAAGATCGCATCCCAGAAACATTCGATGATCCGATCGAAGGACGCTGGTTCAGAAGCACTGAGGAGTGATCTAATACCTCACGGACCGCAGATGCCAAGCTTAGAACTTCGAAGTCCTTCCGTTCGGGCCATTCCAAGGAAAGAAGGTCAAAGCATACACCTTCCTTAGGAGCGCGCCGTGAGAGGCTCTTCGAATCTCCGAGCTCCCTGCCTGGAAGCAGCCCACCTATCCCAAAATCACGCGCTGTGTCGGAAGGCATTGGGTTCCGCGCCGATCCAGCTCGCGGTAGATCGCCTCCTGCTCACTGGAAAGGGAAATTACATCAGGTCCGAGCAAACGACACAAATAACCGGTAGGCTTGTCAGCTAATGTTTCCGCCGTCAAAGGCCCAGTCATGCAGCG
>NZ_JBIFFJ010000019.1:0-39359 GCF_043556915.1 Sulfitobacter sp. 1A15299
TGACGTCCTACGGCGCCTCATGAAGGGCGCGGACGCCACCAAAAGCGCTACCAGAAGTTACACCTCTCCCTGGGACATGACCGTGTCGGGATTGCGCTTCGCGTGTCGCATGACGGCGGTCGCGCCGACCACAAGCAATCGCCGGAGATATCGATCGCCTTGTTTCGAGATACCACCCAAGCGGGTTTCCCCTCCTGTTGATTGTTGTTTTGGTGTCAATCCGAGCCATGCCGCAAACTGTCTTCCCGAGCGGAATTGTTCCGGGTCGGTAACTGTGGCGGCGATTGCAGTAGCAGTGATCACGCCAATACCTGGGATGGCCGCAAGCCTGCGGCTTGCTTCGTTGCTGACGTGCCAGGCCTTCAGTTCTTCGTCGAGCATCCCGATCTTGTCAGTCAATTCAGCCATGCGCCGGATCAGGATTTCAAGCGCCCGATGCGCAAAAGGTGGTAGTGTTTCATCTGCAAACGCTTTGTCGGCCAGCTTCGCGAGATTGGCGATACCGGGGTTTGCGACCAACCCGAACTCGGCCAAATGTGCTCGCAGCGCATTCGCTGCCATGGTCCTCTGGCGCACGATCAGCGCCCGGGTTCTATGCGCCATCAGAATGCTTTGTTGTTCGATCGTCTTCATGGGAACGAACCGCATCGTGGGCCGCTCTACTGCCTCACAGATTGCCTCAGCATCAGTTGCGTCGCTACGTACCCTTTTACGTATGATGGCGGCATGATCCGAACCTCATGTCCCATAGCCGTCAAGGTGCGCGCCCAATGATGCGCCGTCGCGCAAGCCTCCACACCAATCAGACAGGGCGGCAATTTAGAGAAGAAGGGAATCATCTGCTTTCGATGCAGCTTCTTGATCAGAACTGCATTGCCAGCTTCGTCGACGCCGTGAGCCTGAAAGACGCTTTTCGCCAGATCAAGACCAATTGTTTTGATATGCATTTCGAACGCTCCTGTTTTGCTGCACTCAATCTTAGCACCATACCTGGCGCTGCGCTGGCAGCGGCGTCCACATCATCACTTCAGTTAGGAGGTGGATCATGGGCAAGCCTTACTCTTTGGATCTTCGAAAACGAATTTGCGCCTATGTTGCGCAGGGTCATTCAGCGCGTGCTGCGGGACGGGTGTTTGGTGTGAGTGCGGTTCGGTTCGCAGCTGAGCATCGGGCGAAGGGCGAGTGTGCTGCGATGCCACAAGGGCGCCCGGCCGGGCGGTTTGGCAAGTTGGCACCGCATACCGACTTTCTTTTTGATATTGTGCGCGCCGAACCGGACATCACGCTCAAGGAATTGGCATCAGCACTGAGAGAGACGCGCGGCGTGCAGGTTCAGCTTTCATCATTGCACCGAGCTCTGGAACGGGCCGGGCTGCCATATACAAAAAGGACTGATTGCGGCGGAACGTGATCGGCCTGCGCTACGTCTGACGCGGCGGGAGTGGATCATGCGTCGCCAACCGAGGATGCGCCAAGAACCGCACAGGTTGGTGTTTATTGACGAAACAGCGTAACCAAGCCATTGGCACCGCGGTTTATGCGGCCTGACTGCCTGCTTCAGGGTGTAGCGCCTTCCAGTTCCATGGCAACAGCTCATCCAGCTTGTTGATCTTGTGGTCGTGGATACGGTCGAGAACGTCCGCGAGATAGGCCTGTGGATCGAGGCCATTTAGCTTGGCTGTTTCGATGATGGTCATGGCGCGAGCCAAAGTTTCCGCACCTGTGTCGGCCCCTGCAAAGAGCCAGATGAGATGACCGTTTTCCGTGATTGCAGTGCATAATTGTGCGGCGAGGAAAGGAGAACTGTTATGGATAATTTTGATGCCTATGTGGGTCTCGATGTACACAAGGATACAATCGCTGTGGCTTTTGCTGAAGGCGAACGATCCGGCGAGGTTTGCTCTTTGGGTTCAATTCCGAACGAGGCGACCGCCATCAATCGAATGGTCAAGAAATTGGCGGTCAGGTTTGAAGCAATATCTTTTGTCTATGAAGCAGGTCCGTGCGGCTATGGCCTGCACCGCCATCTTATCGGACTCGGACACGAATGCGACGTCGTTGCGCCCTCCAGAACCCCTGTTCAGCCGGGAAAGCGGCGCATGAAGAACGATACGATCGACGCGCTGAATCTGGCCCGATTGCACCGGGCCGGTGAACTCACCTATATCTGGACACCGGATGCGACCCACGAGGCGATGCAGGACCTGGTCAAGGCGCGGCGCATATCCTCTCATCAAGTTCGTAAGGCACGCCAGCGCATCAGCTGCTTCTTGCTGAAGCACGGTCGGCGCTATGAACGAAAGAAATGGGGACATCGACATCGGGTCTGGCTGGCGGATCTTCAATTCGGCCATGTTGCAACGCAATTCGCTTTGCAGAGCTATCTCAATGAAGAAGAGCAAGCTGTCGATCGACGGACCCAGATTGATGGACAGATTGAAAACCTGATGTCAGACTGGGTTTTGGCCCCGATCGTGCGAGAACTCACAGCCCTTCGCGGTCTTGACATAGTGATAGCCGCAGCGGTTGTCGCAGAAGTCGGCGATTTTGCTCGGTTTGAAAATCCACGTCGCCTGATGAGCTACTTTGGTCTGGTGCCGGGGGAATTCTCAAGTGGGTCCAGCATACGCCCGCGCGGGATCACTAAGGCAGGATCCTCGGACGTTCGCGCGCTCTTGTTCGAGGCTGCCTGGCTCTACCGGCTGAAGCCAAAAGTGGGACAGTGGTCACTGGTTCGACAAAAAGACCTGTCACGGGCGGCGAAGGATATCGCCTGGAAAGCGCAGTTGCGATTGTATGGCCGATATCAGCGTCTCACGCAGATACGCCACAAACGCAGTCAGGTGGCTGTGACAGCTGTCGCGCGTGAACTGGTTGGATTTATCTGGGCGATTGCTCGCAACGCAGAAGGCCGAATGGCCGTACGATAGAGCAATCTCGGGCCGAACAAATCTGGTGGGCTGTATGCAGAACGTTGAGACCGGTTAAGGGAATCCTTGGGCAAGAATTTAGAGCCGGCAAACCGGATCTCCGCAGCTAGATTAAGGCAGCCCTTTACGCCGTACCATCAATATGGGGCCGAACAGGATCTCCGAATGAGAGTTTGAGCAACCGTCGCGTTGAACTCAGCGCTCTGCACCAGCCCATCAGCCAGAAGTTCACAAACGTCGTACCGGCGATCGGTGGAATGCGCCTAAAATCTTGACAACGGTCATGAGAGTTCTTTCGCCCAATACCGATCGGGCGCAGAGCCCGCTCTGCTGGGTTGTTGTCGATGGCTACGCGACCATCGGACAGGAACAGGCTGAAGGCACCCCTTCGACTAAGGCCATAGCGGAAGGCCTTGGCCAGATCACTCTTGCCAGGAATGCGCAGGAGTTGCGGTTCGGACCATTCGAAGAAGGCCTCCACCCTTGGTCGGCTCAGCATTTGACGGGCCGCAAGGCGAGCCTCTGCGGACTGGCCGTTAATGTCATGCTCAATATCATAGAACTCACCGATCCGGTCGAGCGCCTCGCGCGCGATCTCGGACTTGGTTGAGGTCCAAAAGTCGTGGAAGTCTCGTCGCAGGTGCGCCCAACAGGCCGCCTCGCGCAAACGTGGTGGGCCGTTAGACTGGGGTTCATAGAGCTTGGCATAGCCATTGTAGCCGTCTGCTTGCAGAATGCCGCGGGCATCGGCCAGATGACTTAGCACGTGCTCTTCTTTCCAGTTGGGCGCAAACAGGTAGACAGCGCCAGGTGGCGCGGCTCCTGCCCACGGGCGCTGGTCACGCACGTAGGCCCAGACCCGGCCTTGTTTCACGCCTTTCCCCAACCCTTTGTCTCTTCTGGAGCGGTCCAATACCCGGATCGGGGTATCGTCCGCATGCAGAAGGTCGCTGCTCAGAATGTCCGCATCGATCCGCTCGATCAGCGGCGATAGTGTCTTCATGGCGCGGCCGCACCAGCCCACAAGTGTGCTTTCGGGGATGTCGGCCCCCATACGCTCGAAGATTTCATGCTGACGGTAAAGAGGAAGATGGTCGTCAAACTTCGAGATCAGCACATGCGCCAGGAGGTTCGGCCCGGCCATGCTGCCCGGGATCGGACGGCTGGGTGCAGGTTCTTGCACCATCCGCTCGCAGCGCCGACAGGATTTCTTGATCCGAGCGATCTGGATCACCTTCATCTGGGCGGCGATCATGTCGAGCAGTTCGCTGACATCCTCGCCCACCACGCGCAGATCGCCCCCACAGTCTGGACAACACGCACCTGGGTCAAGCTCGCGGCGTTCCCGCGGGGTCGCATCCGAGACACGGGGGCGGCGGCGCAAAACAGGAGCTGACGCCTCCTCTGGAGCCGGCTCGTCCAACCCTTCGTCGATAGGACTTTCATCCTTCTCAGCCACTGCAACCAGCAGGTCTTCCAAAGCCAGTTCCAGTTGCTCAATCTCGCGCTCGACCTTCTCCGAGGATTTACCAAACGCCAGCTTTTGCAATTTGGCGATCCGCAGGCGGAGCGCTTGAACCAATTGATCATGGGCCCGCAGCGTGGCTGACATCTTGGCGTTTTCCGCCGCGATCTGAGCATTTTCGGCCTGCAATGCCGCAATCATCGCCTTCAATTCGGCGGGAAGCAGAAGAAATACCGGCATCAGGACCTCCAGATAATCCATGCCGAGGAACTAATCCACCAGAAGGCAGAGCGCCTGTCTTCTGGAAGCTGATCACGAACCTGCCGGTTACGACCCATGCCGACGCCGTTCACAAGCTCGATTGGTACGCGTTGCGCTGGAAGATCGAGACCTTCTTTCGAACCCTCAAGACTGGGTGCCGGATTGAGGAACTTCGCTTAGCCACAGCTGATCGGCTGGCAAACTGCATCGCACTGTGCTGCGTTGTTGCATGGCGCGTATCATGGCTGACAATGCTGAGCCGGGAGGCACCGAAAGCATCGCCTGATGCCGTCTTCACCAACACCGAGCGCAGCCTGCTTGAACGCGCAACGCCAGAACACAAACGTAATATGTTACGCGATTTGAACTTCTATATCAGGGCCGTCGCGAGGCTCGGAGGCTACCTCGAACGCACATCGGATGCGCCACCAGGGACGACGGTCGTATGGCGTGGCCTATCCCGCCTCGCTGATCTTGCCGAAGGCGTTCGTATCGCAGAGGCACCACCACCAGAGACTTATGGGTAACTGCAAGATCAATCGAGCGGTTACGGCCGAAGAGCAAAGTTACACCATTCATTGGGACACTATCGGCGGGTCCGCGAAAGATGCGAATACATGACCCCGAGACAGCTTTTTGCGAATAGCAATGCCGCCATCAGCTGTGGCGCCGTGAACCTGGAAGACCCGCTTTGCCAAATCTAACCCAACGATGGTAACTTGTTCCATGGATGCTTCCTCCTATCAGTGAAGTGACCCACATCACCTTGGCACATTGCGATGCCGTCGGGAGGGGGGAACCACCCCATCAGTTCTCAGTGACAATCAACAATGCGGCGTTCTGGGGTGCGGATCTCGATGGTTGGGAAAGGCAGGTTCCTCGACAATATCTTCATCGAAAGGCTATGGTGCACCCTGAAACACGAGCGTGTCTACCTGCATGCCTGGGAAGCCGGCTCAGAGGTGAAAGCGACCATCCGGGAGTGGATAACCTTCTGCAATCACCAACGACTCACTCAGCCCTCGGCGGCAAGCCACCGGCGCCGGTTTATTGGCAGAGAGATGATATCAAAAAAACCGATCAGCAGGTGCAACGAGTAGCTTAAATCAAGCCAGATCGCTGTCCAAGAGATGGGAGTAGCTCACTGCCGCTCGAGATTTGCCATGGCTCCCCCGCTATATTGCATCAATGACCACGGTTAGGGAGATCAAGTTTCAGTAAGAACGTATGCGCTGATAGCAGAGTTGAACCCAGTTATCAGGTAGCCCTTGTCAAAGGCAGCTGTCATCTCTTCACGCACTCTTTGCCTTTCGGAAATTGCAAGATCGATGTCATTCGACAGAAGAACCTCGACGTTTTGCGGAATTTTAACGTGAAGTGAATTCGCCGGTTCCTCATCCTCGCCGCCAATCCCTTCGGCAAGGCGTTGTACCCGGGTTTCCTCCAGTGACCACTGCGCCACGATGCGGTCCGAGGCTACACCCGCATTGATGCCTTCCATCTTGCCGTAATAATCTGGCAAGTAGACATTGGCCGTCGCACCGAGCCGCGCGATGTTGAGGCTCGCGTTGATGCGGCGCAGGGGGTCGAAGGTCCAACGGACGCAAGTAACCCCGCGCGCCAGACACCAATCGCGTTGATACCATTTCAGCCGCGCGCCCAGCCCCAGCCCCCGGCTGTCGGGGTGAACGGCGAGGCGGTGGGAATGCTGCACCTGCGGATCCTTGGTGGGAAATCCAAAGAGAAACCCGAGCATCCGCTCTTCGACAAAGGCACCGGCGACCAATCCGCCTTCGTGCTGGATCGCAAGCATCAGGTCGGAATTGTCTGCGGGATCATCCGCTCCCCAAACAGTGCGCTGAAACTCCTCAGCCCGTTTGAGCTCGGCCACGCCGTTGAGTTCACGCAGCTCAACTTCGGTATTCATGACTGTCATGGGCGGATCATCTCGCTCTGGCTGGTGACAGTTTTCATATAGTCACGATCAATAGTGACCCCGATCCCCGCGCCATTGCGGGGCACGGGCATTTGGCCATTGGCGGCCTCAAGGGGCTCGTTCACGATATCGCGTTTGAAATAGCGGCTGGCGCTGGAAGTATCCCCCGGTTTGATGAAATTCGCGAGGGTGGCGAGGTGGATGTTATGCGCCCGGCCAATCCCGGCCTCCAGCATCCCGCCACACCAGACCGGCGCGCCGAAGGCAGCGCTGACGTCATGGATCGCGCGGGCAGCGGCAAAACCGCCGACGCGGCCCACCTTAATATTGATGACCCGCGCCGCCCGCAATTCTAGCGCCTTGCGGGCATCGACGGCGTTGCGGATGCTCTCATCAAGACAGATCGCCGTGTTCAGCGCCGCTTGCACCTGTGCGTGATCATGGATGTCGTCGAAGGCGAGCGGCTGTTCGATGTAGTCGAGCTCGAACTCGTCGAACCGCCGCAGCAGGGTGAGGTCTTCGAGCCCGTAATCGGTATTGGCGTCGACCGTCAGCTTGATGTCGGGATAGCGCGCGCGCACGGCGTCGAGCAGTGCCACGTCGTGGCCTTTGGCAATCTTCAGCTTGGTGCGTTTATAGCCCGCCGCCTGCGCTTCCGCGATGCGCTCCAACGTCACGTCGATGCTGCCGATGCCGATGCTCACGCCCACATCCACCGCATCGCGCACTCCGCCGAGTGCCACCTTGAGCGGAATGCCAAGGCTCTTTGCCCAGAGATCCCAAAACGCCATCTCAACCACCGCTTTGGCCATTCGATTCCCGCGCCACGGGGCGAGGATCGGCTCCAACTCATAGGGTGACGCGAAGCGCTTGCCGACGATCCGGGGCAGCAAGACATCGCGCAGGAAAGCCATGGCGGCGGGGATCGTCTCTTCAAGGTAGTCGGGGACTTGGTCCATCACCGCTTCGGCAATGCCCTCAATCCCCCCGCCTTTGAGCACCAGCAGCGGGAAGGTCTTGTCGGTCAAAGTTTGGTTGGAGATCACGAAGGGGGTGATCAGCGGCAGGCTGACGATATGCAGCTCGGCTGCTTCAATCAGGATGCCGCCGCCGGTTAATGCGGGGCTTGTATTGTGCTGTGACATGGAAACTCGCTGGTTCAGAAGGGCAGGGCGCTATTTCACATTCGCGATGAAACGCTGAAAGACTTCGGTTCGCGGGTTGGTGAACATCTGCTCGGGGCTGCCGCGCTCGGCGATGCGGCCCTCGTGCAGAAACACCACCTCGGAGGAGACATCGCGGGCGAATGCCATCTCATGGGTGACGACGATCATCGTGCGCCCTTCGGCGGCGAGCGATTGCATGACCTTTAGCACCTCGCCCACCAATTCGGGATCAAGCGCGCTGGTCGGCTCATCGAAGAGGATCGCATCCGGGTCCATCGCCAGCGCCCGCGCGATGGCCACGCGCTGCTGCTGGCCGCCGGACAGTTGCGAGGGATACATATGCATCCGCTCCTTCAGTCCGACCCGGTCCAACAGCGCTTCGGCGGCGGCGCGGGCTTTGGGCTCTGGCGTGCCCTTCACCTGCACCGGGCCTTCCATCACGTTTTCCAAAGCGGTGCGGTGGCTCCACAGGTTGAACTGTTGAAACACCATGCCCAGACGGCTGCGCACCGTTTCGATATGGCGCGCGTTCAGGGGCTTGCCATCGCGCACCTGTATCTCCTCGCCGTGTACGGTAACCGTGCCAGAGGTGGGGGTCTCGAGGAAATTCAGGCAGCGCAGAAAGGTGCTTTTGCCAGAACCGGATGAGCCGAGGATCGAGATCACATCGCCCTCCCGCGCTTCGAGCGAGATGCCCTTGAGCACCTCCACAGCGCCGAAGGATTTGCAGATATCCTCGGCTTTCAGGATGATGTCTGCCTTGCTCATGGCTTTGGTCCTTCCGGAGGGGAGAGTATGGAGCGGCCCGTGTTGCGCGGACCGATGTGGCGGCTGAGGCGTCTCTCGCCCTGTCGCCAGAGCAGCACGAAGATCGCGGTGATGCAGAGGTAGATCAGCGCGGCCCAGAGGTAGATCGAGAAGTCGAATGTGCGCGAGAAGATCTGCCGCGTGCGGCCCATGATGTCGAAGACGGTGACAACGCTGGCCAGCGCGCTGGCCTTCATCAGCAGGATGATCTCATTGCCAAGCGCGGGCCATGCGATGCGGTAGGCATGGGGGAAGGTCACCCGGCGCAGGATTTGCAGGCGGGTCATGCCGATGGCCTTGGCGGCCTCTATCTCTCCGCGTGCCACCCCCATGATGCCGCCGCGCAGGATTTCCGTCTGATAGGCAGTTGAGTTCAGCGCAAAGGCCAAGAGCGCGCAGTTGAATGGATCACGGAAAAACCCCCAAAGGCCCCAGTCCTGCAAGAAGGGGCGGAACTGGCCGGAGCCGTAGTAGATCAAAAAGAGCTGCCCCAAGATCGGCGTGCCGCGCATGAAGGAGATATAGAGCCGCAGGGGAGCCTGTGCGACAGGGTGCGTATTGGCGCGGATCAGCGCAAGGCCGGGAGAGAAGAGGGCCGCGATGAAAGCGCCCAGAATAGTCAGCTTGAGAGTCATCAAAGTGCCATCAAGCAGGCGCGGCCAATAATCCACGACGATGTCAAACGGGTTCATCTCAGACCCTCCGAATGCCGCGATTGGCGCGCCGTTCCACATGGGCCAGCACCACCTCCGACAGGACGCAGAGCGCCCAGTAGATCAGGCAGGCCAGCAAGTAGAAGGTGAAGGGCTGTTTGGTCACGCCGACGGCGACCTTGGTCATGCGCATCAGGTCGTCCAGTGCGATGATTGACACCAATGCCGTGTCTTTCAGCATGTTGATCCATAGGTTCCCAAGGCCGGGCAGGGCAAAGCGCCAGACCTGTGGTAGGCGGATGCGAAAGAAGATTTTGCGCGGCGACATGCCGATCGACCGGCCCGCTTCCATCTGGCCCTCGTCGAGCGATTGGAAGGCGCCGCGCAGCACCTCGCCCGCAAAGGCGCCAAAGACCATGGCGAGCGCTGTCACCCCGGCAGCAAAGGGGCTGAACTC
Organism: Sulfitobacter sp. 1A15299; assembly: GCF_043556915.1. Classification (NCBI taxonomy): domain Bacteria; kingdom Pseudomonadati; phylum Pseudomonadota; class Alphaproteobacteria; order Rhodobacterales; family Roseobacteraceae; genus Sulfitobacter; species Sulfitobacter sp. 1A15299. Next base: position 9,676 of record NZ_JBIFFJ010000019.1, read on the forward strand.
GATATTGGTGCCGCCCGCATTCCACCAGACGGCCAGTTTGTTCAGCAAAAGCCCGACGCCATTGTAGACCACAAAAAGCGTCAGGATCTCGGGCAGGCCGCGCATGATCGTGGTGTAGCCAAAGCCAATGGCCCGCAGCCCCGCATGGCGCGACATGGAGGCAAAGGCCGCGACAAAGCCGATCAGCAGACCGATGGGCAGGGTCACGATCGCAAGCTGCATTGTGATCGCCAAACCCGCGAGGATTTCATCCCCCCAGCCGGCATCGCCGTAAGAGAGCAACTCAAACATGCAGGATTTCCAACTGGGGGGAGGCTGTCATCATTTCATCGTGTAGACGTCGATGTCGAAATACTTGTCGTTGATGGTTTTATAAGTCCCATCAGCGCGCATCTCGGCCAAGGCGGCGTTGAGCTTTTCGCGCAACTCATCGTCTTCCTGGCGCAGCGCGATGCCCACGCCTTCCCCGACAAAGGCCGGGTCGGTGATCGGCTCACCGGCCAGTTCGCAGCAGGCGCCGTCTTCGGTTTTGCTTGTCCAGTCCAGCATCGGCAGCATGTCACCGACCTGCATGTCGATCCGTCCGCTGGCCATGTCGAGGTTGACTTCATCCTGCGTTGGATAAAGCCGCACATCCGCATCCGGGTAGGTTGCCTCGATATAGTCGGCCTGCGTGGTGCCGGACTGTGCCCCGATGACCTTATCGGCAAGGGTCTCATTGGTGAATTCAGTGATGTCAGACCCTTTTGGCACGACATGCGTCATCGCGGCGAGGTAGTAAGGGTCGGTGAAATCCACCTGCTTCTTACGTTCTTCTGTGATGAACATCGACGCGATGATGAAGTCGTATTTGCTCGCCAAGAGCCCCGGAATGATCCCATCCCAATCCTGTGCGACGACTTCGCATTCCTCGCCGATCCGCTTGCAAAGCTCCTGACCGATCTCGACATCGAAACCGGCGATTTTGCCGTCCGCTTCGATGTAGTTGAACGGAGGGTAGGCGCCTTCCGTGCCCAAGCGCAGTGTCTCGGCAACAGCGCCGGTAGAAAGGCTGGCGGCCATGGCCAGCGTCGAAAACGCCGTGGCCAATTTCAGTTTAGGTGTCATCGTGTTCACTCCTGTTGGGTTTTGCAGTGTCGTTTTTTCGTTTGGCCCCCTGTCGTGCGGGGCGGTGGACATGGCCGATAAAGCGACCATAGAGATCGGCAATCCGGTTGAGCCTGCCCTCCACCTCGGACCCAAGCTGTAAAAAGACGCTGTGGATCAACAGGTTGGACAGGCTTGCCATCTGGGCTGTCGAATCCCAGAATTGGTTGAACTGCGTGGGCACGGCGAACACCTGATCCGCCGCGTCATGGCCCCAGTCACAAAAGACATCTGTAATAAGCGTCACCGTCACGCCCGCCGCGCGGGCCTCTTCGGCAAGGCTTTTGGCCAGAACCGAATAGCGTCGCGCTTCAAAGATCACGAGATGGGCGGGGTGGTCGGTCAACAGGATTTCGGCAAAGTTCCCGCCTGCGAGGTCCAGCAACGTGACCCCGTCGCGCAGATATTGCATTTGGTTGGCGAAATACTGGGCAAGGCCGCGTTCTGTCTGAAATCCGGCGACGAAGACATGTTCGGTCTTCGCCAAACGCTTCGCTTCTTGATGCCATTCGTCACTGCCAGCCAATTCGTAGATGCCGACGAGTGCCGCGATCTCAAGCTGGAGCCCTTGGTTAAGCTGCGCGCTGTCGACACTGCCTTCCTTGCGCATTTCTTGCAGGCGATCGGACATCAGCCAAGGGTCGTCACCCATATCGTGCTTGAGGTGATCCTTCAAGTCGCGAAAGCTATCATAGCCGATGGAACGGCAGAAACGCCCGACGGTGGCTTCGCTCACCTTTACCGACCGGGCGATGCTGGCGGCGGTCTCGAAAGGCAAGCCTCCCCAAGAATCCAGCATGTAGCGGGCCAAAAGCCGGTCTGCTTTGGTCCCTTCTTCAAAGACACCTTCTAGCTGAGTTCTGATTGAGGTCTGCAACGGTGCCTCCGCAATTCTCGATAAGGCGAGAATGAAAGCAATCTTTCATCATGTCAATAATGATATTTATCATTCATTTTACGGCGCGGTTTGGGGGTGGGTTTTTGTCAAGGGGCGCGGGAAAGGCTTTGTGGTCTGGATTGCCTAGAGGGCGGCGGGCTTCCTAACCCACGTCCAACCGCCGAAATTGCTAAGTTGATGCCTGTGGCTCCCGCCAGTCATCAGGTAACTCGGAACCAAGATGCCTGAATGGGCAACCTTCCCTGCAAGGCGCGAGAGGGGCCGGGCTCGGGAAATGTTTAGCGGGTTCATTGCGATGGCGTCTTCGATCAAGGCCAAGCTGTCTCACGTGCTTGCGCCTCATTTTGGAGAACGTCTTGATGCGATTGCACAGGTTCAGCTTTGCGTCCTGCAAATGCGATAGGTTCCGCCGTCCCCCCGCGCTCCGGCCCCGCCCGTCTGACCTCAGCCGACCTTCTGCGCGACACCACTCAGATAGACTTCTTCGATCGCGCGGTCGTCTCCCATGATCTGCAGCACGAACAACTCCTCTGCGAGACTTTCGGCACGCTCCATACGCAGCGCCATCGCGCTTGTGGCAGAAGAGTTCAAGATCACAACGTCTGCTTCTGTTCCCACCGCCAATGTACCGATCTTGTCTTCCAGACCCAGAACCTGAGCATTGCCCCTTGTCGCCCAATCAAAGGCTTGGAGCGGATGCAGGGACTGCTCCTGAAGTTGCAGAACCTTGTAGCCCTCGTTCAGAGTTTGAAGCATCGAATAGCTTGTGCCCGCACCCACGTCCGTCGCAATCCCGTTCAGAATGCCACGGGCATTTAGCTTGTGGTGATTAAACAACCCGCTGCCCAGGAAGAAATTCGATGTCGGGCAGAACACGGGGTGCGCGCCGGTGTCCGCCAAGGCATCAATTTCTCTCGGCTCAAGGTGAATGGCGTGCCCCAGCAACGTGTTGTTCCGCAGCAGACCGTAGGATTGGTAGACATCGAGATAGTCCTGCGCCTGCGGATATAGCGCTTTGGTAAAGGCGATCTCGTCCTTATTTTCGGACAGATGGGTTTGGATGTGGCAATCGGGATGCTCATCCGCGAGCGCCATGGCCATCTGCATCTGCTCTGGCGTCGACGTAATGGCGAAGCGGGGCGATATCACATAGCCGTTCCGACCCTTGCCGTGCCATTCCGAAATCAACGCTTTGGTTTCGTCATATCCTTTTTGCGGCGTGTCGCGAAGCTCGGCTGGTGCGTTCCGGTCCATCAAGACCTTTCCGCCAAGCATCCGCATATTGCGCCGCATCGCCTCTGCAAAAAATGCATCTGCCGAGGTCTTGTGAACCGAGCAATATGCCACGGCGCTGGTCGTGCCATGGGCAATCAACTGATCGAAAAAGGCCTGCGCCATGCGTTCACTATGGCTTTCGCAGGCAAAGCGTGTCTCCTCCGGGAAAGTGTAATTGTTGAGCCAATCCAGCAATTGCGACCCCCATGAGGCGATCACTTGCACCTGTGGAAAGTGAATATGCGTGTCGATGAAACCCGCCATCATCAGGTAGGGGCGGTGATCGGTGACTGGCACGTCAGGGGCTTTGGCCAATATGCTGTCGAAAGGGCTACTGTCCTTAATGATGCCGTCGCAAATCAACAGGCCGGCATCCTCATGGTAGCAGTAAGCGTCGGTATCAGAGCCATCTTGCGGGGCGCGGTGAAACGTCAAAAGGCGCCCGCGAAGCAGTTTTTTGGTCATAGGATTCTCAAGTCTGGGAAGGTTTGGGCGGGCGGCGAGATGCCGCCCGTGACGGGTCAGGCTTGTTGGGTGGGCATATCTTCGTCCATAAGGTCGGGCTCGTCGGGCACGACGATACGGCGCGTGAGGTCTTCTTTCGGCGCGACCATCGGATATAGGTACATGAATGCACCAACGATCAGGTAGCCTATCGTGATGGGATCGAGCTGGGGCATCTGCAGCTTATAGGAATGAATGATCCCCACCGACGACATCAAAGACGCTGCGATTGCAAAGCCGCCTGCCATTTTGAAGCGCCCGTCAATCGTGTCGGCGACAATCGCACCCCAGATAAGACCGGTGATAATCGCCCCCTGACTAAGCGCTAGATGACCTTCGTAATGCGCGCCTTCCATTAAAAGCGCGGCGGTAAGTGCTTCATCCCCCAAGGAGGGCAGCCCCTCGACACCGGAACTGCGCAGTGCGTTCATCAACGAACCCCATTTGGTCATCAAAAACGCCGAGATATGCGGCAGGATGGCAAAGGATACGGCGGCCATGTGCATTGGCTTTACCGCCCAAGCCGTGTTGGTGATCAGGCTGACAGAAACAAAGACCAAGACCGGCGCAGCCGCGGCAACGGGGATCAGGCCCGCAAGAAAGGACAGAAGCCCGGCAAAGGCGGCAGCGGCGATGACGACGGCGACACCGATGATATAGCCCGCATGTGCGTCGAGCCGTTTATAGGCGGGATGACCAATGTAGACAGTCGTTGGAAAGGGCGAACCAAAGAGCGCACCCAGCATCGTGCCCGCGCCATCGGTGACCTGACACGGGCCAACCGGATAGTGATCCCCTGCCGCTTCGGCAGATTCCACGTTGTTCATCGTCTCGATGAAGTTGTAGATCTGCACCGGGATCAGCACGAGGAAAAGTTCGGGGTTCGCAAACAGATATTGCAGGCCGGCAAACAGGTCGCCGATGTAAGGAACCGGCGGGTAAAACCCGATCCCGCTGACGTCCACTTTGGACTCTCCCAAGGCGAAAGCGATTATCGTACCGGCGGCGATTGCGACCAGACCGGCAGGCAGGTTGCCGGGAAGGCGAAAGCGTCCGATCAATCCCCAAAGAATGAACAACAGGGAGGTGAACGCGATAATCGGGCTTTCAAAGATCTGCGCCAAGGGCACAGAGCCGATAAACACCAAGGCAATGCCGCATAGGGTGCCCAGCATGCCTGCACGCGGCGTGATCTCTTTCAACCATGGCCCAACGATGGCCCCGAGTGCTGCCACGATACCACCCATAAAGCCCGCGCCGATGCCGACTTGCCATGCCAGCAAGGGATCGTTCGTGGCCCAGTAAATTGGCCCGATGACCCCGAAAAGATAGACGAACATCACGGGTGTCGAGATGCCGTAGGGCAGGGCGGTCACGTCTTTGCCCTGTCGATTGGCCGCCCATTTGGCCATATAGGTATAGACCGCCACACCGGCCAAAATGGCGATGGCAGCGCCGGGTACGATGCGGCCAAAAACGATCTCGGGCGGCATCTGAAACACGAATTGGCAAACCCCGGTCAGGATCAGCAAATTCACTAGGTTATCGGTAAATAACGCCCAAAAAGCGTTGAAATCGCTGCGTGCAAACAGCTTGTAGTTATACGTCCTCCCGTCCATGACGGTCTCCTCCACTGATAGGGCGGAACGCCTCTGGCCCGTTTAGGCCAGTCTCCCCGTTCGGCCCAGATATGTGCGCCCCGGGGGCGCTTCTATTACCCCGATCGGGGCGGTTGCGGCAGTTTCAGTGGTCAATTCAGCGATCACTTCGGCAGCCACGAAAGCTGCAATGACGCTGGGCCGCTTGTCGCGGCTACCGCATGCCCCGATGGGGCAATTCAAATGTTCGATTGTTTGGCCGTCGCAATGCGTGCGGACCCAGTTTTTAAACTTCGCGCGCTTAGTGGCCGAGCCGATCATGCCGACATATAAGGCATCGCCGCGTTGCAAGGCGGCAGAGGCCAATAGAAAGTCTAACCCGTGATCATGGGTCAGCACGATAAAGGCACTGCCCGCCGGTGCGTTCCAGATCTCGGCCTCCGGCAGCACGCTGATACGGGTCTCTACCGCAGCCGTGTTATATGCGATCTCCTCTGGCCGGGGATCAACTAGGATACATTTGACGGGCAAATGCTGGAACAGGTCGGCCAATGCGCGCCCGACATGACCGGCCCCCATGACGTAGACATGAGGCAGCGCCGCCTCTGTCTGGCGCGCGCGTTCTGCTGCGGCGCGCTTGTCCGAGGGCCGCATCCGCATCAAGCGGATTTCGACCCGTCCCCCACAGCATTGGCCGATCTCGGGGCCAAGCGGCACGTCCATCTCTCGCTCCAAGTCTCCGCTCTGCAACATGTCCTTTGCAGCTTGGATCGCCATGAATTCCAGCTGGCCGCCGCCGATCGTCCCCCAAAGCGCTTGGTCAGAGACAAACATCTCCGTGCCCTCGTTTCGGGGCGAAGAGCCACGCACACGGGTCAGTGCGACGCGGATGACCGAGGAATGTGTCGCGAGGAATTCTGTCAGAGAGGTGGGGGTATTCGACATGGTTCACACCATGGCCTGCAGCCGCGTCACGGCTAGCAACACGCGTTCCGGCGTGGCCGGAGCATCAAGACGCGGACACACGCGGTAGTCGGCGACCGAAGCGACGGCCATCGAGAGCGCTTCGAAGACCGAAACCCCAAGCATGAAGGGCGGCTCTCCTACGGCCTTGGAGCGCTTTACGGTCAATTCGCGATTCTCAGACCAGTCGGCAAGGCTCACGTTAAATATGCGGGGGCGGTCCGAGGCGAGGGGGATTTTGTAGGTGGAGAGCGCATGGGTCCGCAGCCGTCCGGCATCATCCCACCATAATTCCTCGGTCGTAAGCCATCCCATGCCTTGGATGAAGGCACCCTCTACCTGTCCCCGGTCCAGAGCCGGATTGAGCGAGCGGCCCACGTCATGCAGAATGTCCGTGCGCTCAACCCGATATTCGCCCGTCAGCGTATCTATTGTCACCTCAGAGCATGCCGCGCCATAGGCATAGTAGTAGAATGGGCGCCCCTGTCCCTTGCTGCGGTCCCAGTGGATTTTGGGTGTTTTGTAGAATCCCGCCGCCGAAAGCTGCACGCGGGCGAGATAGGCCTGTTTGATGAATGCATCAAATGTCAGGATATCCTTCCCGATGAACACTTTGTTTGCGTGGAAAGTCACCTCTTCTGCGGGAACATCCCAAGTTGACAATGCAAACGCGACGAGCCGCGCTTTGATCTGCTCTACTGCATTGAGCGCGGCCATACCGTTTAGGTCGGTACCGCTGGAGGCCGCAGTCGCTGATGTGTTCGGCACTTTCTCCGTGGTGGTCTTGGTGATCTTGATCCGCTCGAAGTCGACCTGAAATGCCTCGGCGACAATCTGTGCCACCTTGGTGTTCAGCCCCTGACCCATCTCGGTGCCGCCATGGTTCAGGTGGATCGACCCGTCGTTATAGACATGCACGAGCGCGCCGGCCTGATTGTACCACGTCGCCGTAAAGGAAATTCCGAACTTGACCGGGGTCAGCGCGATCCCCTTTTTGAGCACCGGCGAGGACTCGTTGTAAGCTATGATCTCCTTGCGCCGCTGGCGGTAGTCTGAGGTGTTCTCCAATTCCCCGACAAGCCGTTCGAGAATGCTGTCTTCGACTTTCTGGTGATAGGGCGTTAGGTCGCGCCCCGCGCCGCCATAGAAGTTGGCCTTGCGTACATCCAGTGGATCCTGACCGGTGGCATAGGCGATTTCTTCGATGATGCGTTCCGCTGCCACCACCCCCTGCGGGCCGCCAAAGCCGCGAAAGGCCGTGTTGGACACGGTGTTTGTTTTCATCGGGTGGCTTTCAAGCCGGACATTCGGGTAGAAATAGGCGTTATCGGCGTGAAACAAGGCGCGGTCGGTCACTGGCCCCGAGAGATCGGCGGAAAAACCGCAGCGTGCAGCAAAGCTGCCGTTCACCGCTTCGATGCGTCCTGCCGCGTCGAAAGAAACGTCATAATCGATCACGAAGTCATGACGTTTCCCCGTGGCCGTCATGTCCTGGTCCCGGTCGGGGCGAATTTTCACGGCGCGGTTCCACTTTTTCGTCGCCATCGCGGCGACGGCGCAGAACAGGTTCATCTGGCTTTCTTTGCCGCCGAACCCACCGCCCATGCGGCGCACGTTCACCACTACGGCATTCGAGGGCACACCGAGCACCTGCGCCACCATATGCTGCGCTTCGGAGGGGTGCTGCGTGGAGGAATGCACGACGATATCGTCGTCCTCTCCGGGAATGGCCAAGGCGATATGCCCTTCAAGATACATATGATCCTGTCCGCCGACCGTAATCCTGCCTTTGATCCGATTGCTTGCAGATTCCATTGCCCTATCGACATCGCCCCGCTCCAGTTTCAGCGGAGCGGTGACATGCGGGTATCCCGCCTGCTGCGCCTGAATGGGATCAAGCGCATGGGGCAGCCCATCGTAACTGATTTTGGCTTTTTCCGCGGCACGCCGCGCAATGTCGCGTGTCTTCGCGATCACCGCGAACAACGGTTGACCCTGAAATTGGATCAGATCGGTGGGGAAAACCGGCTCATCATTCAGCCCGGTCGGGCTCAGGTCGTTGACACCCGGCACATCGTCGGCCGTCAAAACGCCGATCACACCGGGGGTCGCGAGGACTTCGGTATAATCGATGCCCAAAAGCGTCGCATGGGCAACATCCGAGACACCCAAATAGGCGTGTAGCGTTCCCTCGGGCAGGGCAATATCGTCGGTGTAATCTGCCGCGCCTGTCACATGTTTGGACGCGCTGTCGTGAATGCGATCGCTGTGGGCGGTGCCGGTGATGGAAACGTTGTCTTTCATCTGTCGTCTCCTTTCATTAAGCGTTGATAAGTTGAACGGGAGCAGCGCTCTGCGCATCCTGTTCAAGATAGAACCGGCGCAGCAGGTTCTGCGCCGTGAGCTTTCGATACTGCGACGAGGCGCGCCAATCGGTGAGCGGTTCGAAATCCTCGGCCAGCGCTGCTGCCGCGGCCTCGAAGATCTCGCGCGTCCAGCGCTGACCGTTCAGAACAGTTTCCGCGGCCTTCGCACGTTTAGGCGTTGCCGCCATGCCGCCAAAGGCAATGCAGGCATTGCTGATCACGCTTTCGGTAACTGTCATATGGATGCCCACGGCCACCGATGAGATATCCTCGTCACGCCGTTTTGAGATTTTGTAGGCGGCGTTCAAATCGTCGGAGCCAGGCAGGGGAACCTGAATGCTTTCGACAATTTCCGCCGCTGCGCGATCCTGCTTGCCATAGTCGATGAAAAACTTCTCCAGGGGCATGTTGCGACGGGCATCGCCGTGCCGCAGCGTGATCTGGGCGCCAAGCGCAATCAGGACGGGCGGGGTATCCCCAATCGGAGAGCCATTCGCGATGTTGCCCCCAACCGTGCCCATATTACGCACCTGCCAACCCGCGATACGGTTCCAATATGGAATAAGATGTGGCAGGTGCTCCGACAGGACGGCCTGACAATCGGTATAGCTGGCGCCAGCCCCGATTATCAGTTGATCCCCCTGTCGTTCGACTGTTTTCAAGGCGTTCAGATGGCCGGTAAAAATTGCAGGTCCGATTTGCCGTAGGAACTTTGTCACCCATAGCCCGACATCGGTAGACCCCGCGACGATGGTGGCGTTCGGATAGCTCAACAGGCAATCGGCCAGATCGTCCACGTCCGCCGGAATGATGCTTAGGTTATCTTCGGGACCAGAGACGATGCGTTTTTTGGAATGAAGCGCCTGCAGGCGCGCTGTTATCTCTTCGCGTTCGGCGTTCAGCAAATCCGACGATGGCGTGCCATAGCGCGACACGGCCACAGCCGCCTGAATAATCGGCTCGTAGCCGGTGCAACGGCAAAGATTGCCTTGCAACGCCGTCTCAACCTCTTGCGACGTTGGTTCGGGCGTCTGCATCCAGAGCGCATAGAGCGACATGACAAATCCGGGCGTGCAAAAGCCGCATTGGCTGCCGTGATGGTCGATCATCGCTTCTTGGACCGGGTGCAACCGACCCTCTGGGCCGGAGAGATGCTCGACCGTGACCACATGGCACCCGTGGAGGGAGGCCAGAAAGCGAATGCAGGCATTGATCGGTTCATACACCAAGCCGGCAGTGCCAAGGCGACCCACAAGCACGGTACAAGCGCCGCAATCGCCTTCGGCGCAGCCTTCCTTTGACCCGGTCAGGCGACGGTCGAGCCGGAGAAAATCGAGAAGGGTTTGGCTGGCTGGTACGTCAGCCAAAGACATCTCCGTGCCGTTAAGGATGAAACGAATGTCGCGTTGATAGTCCACGGTGTGCCTCCCAATCGCCAGTCTGGCTGTGATCGTCGCCGCTACGATAGACACAGTTGTTTAGGTAAAAAAATCACCTGAAACGCTAAATAATTTCAACAGATCGTTGAAATTAGACCGGGGCTTGGGCATCCTCATGGGTGAGGAGATCACCTATATGTCTTATATCGAAAGCCTGCGCGTTTTCGTTCGCGTGATGGAACTGGGAAGCATTACTTCCGGTGGCCGGGATCTGAGATTGACCCCTGCCGTTGCAAGCAAGCGATTGAAAGAGCTTGAAAAACATCTTGGTGTGCGTCTCTTTAATCGGACGACACGTTCAATAACCCCGACAGAAGTAGGCACCGTATTCTACGAAGAAGCCCATGCCATTCTACAGGCCTTGGACAATGCCGAGGCTCGGGTCGCCAGCTTTTCCGACGCCCCGCGGGGCACTCTGCGCATCACGGCCCCACTTGGGGTCGGGCGACGGATAGTTGCGCCCTTGGTGCCCGAGTTTTCTGATACCTATCCCGATACTGAGATTCGGATGCGGCTCTCTGACCGACGGGTTGACATCATGGCCGATGGGCTGGACATCGCGTTCTTCATTGGCGAGCCGAGCGATTCCACGATGAAGCTGCGAAAGTTCGCGGATTGCGATCGGGTCTTGTGCGCCTCGCCCGATTATCTGTCTCGCTCTGGAACGCCAAAGACGCCTGACGATCTTCACGATCAGGCGCACAACTGCCTTCTACTTCGGTATCCGAGGTCACCAGAATATTACTGGACGCTTCAGACCGATATGGGCCCTCGAAAACTGGAAGTTCGCGGACGGTTCGATGCCGATGACGGTGATGTTTTGACCGATTGGGCGCTGGCCGGGCGCGGAATCATCAACAAGCCCCGCTTTGACGTGCGCGAACACCTGAAATCGGGACGGCTGGTCGAAGTATTGCCTCACACCCCACCAAAACCGACCATTTTTGGCTGCCTTTATCCCCACAAAAAGCTTCAGGATCCGAAGGTCCGTCTCTTCGTTGATCATATCGCGCGAAATAGCAAACGCTTCTTTGCCTGAGGCTTGAGCACATTCATCCTCGGGGTTTGGTCCGCCGCCTGCTGCCTGCGTGCCGAAAGCCAAAACAACGCGGAATGCGCAGCGCTACTGACGACGTACTTCGCGCACCCACGCGACAATGCTGCGCCGCGCTTCTTCATCCATCTGTACGGCGTTCGGCGGCGGCATGGCATGGCTCACGCCCGCTTGCAGATAAATCTGCTCAGCATGACGCGCCACGTCGCCCGGTGTCTCAAGGTAGACGCCTTTCGGCGCCCACTGCATGTTGCCCCAGACCGGTTCTCGGGCATGGCACATCGAACAGTTGCTGATGACGGTGTCGTAGGCATTTTCAAACCCCTCGGCGGCGGCATAGGTCTGTTCGTATGCCGTCAACGCACGGGCCTCTGCGTCCTCCCAAGTATCGCCTGTCCGAATGGTAGAGAGCCACGCGATCAAAATCATCAGTAACACGGTCACTGCCCAAGTCCAATGTGGGCCGGTTCCGGTTTTGTGCATCGTGTTAAAGTAGTGGCGAATGGTGACACCGGTCAGAAAGATCAGGCTGGCGATAATCCAGCTGAACTCAGTTCCAAAAGCCAACGGATAGTGGTTCGACAGCATCAAGAACACCACCGGCAGCGTCAGGTAGTTGTTATGTGTCGAGCGCACCTTGGCGATCTTGCCGTATTTCGCATCAGGCGTCCGCCCCGCCTTGAGGTCTTCGACGACGACCCGTTGGTTGGGCATGATCTGGAAAAACACATTTGCAGTCATGATCGTCGCTGTGAACGCGCCGAGATGCAGCAGTGCCGCCCGGCCGGTAAAGATCTGGTTGTATCCCCAGGACATGAACACAAGGATCACGAACAAGAGCAGCATCAGAACCGTGGGGTGATCGGCGAGTTGCGATTTGCACATCACGTCGTATAGCAGCCAACCGATCGTCAAGGAGCCGCCGGAGATCAGGATGCCCTGCCAAAGCGAGAGATCGGCCTTGGTGGGATCGAGCAGAAATAGTTCACCGCCCACCCAATAGATGATCATCAAAAGCGCCGCGCCGGACAGCCAAGTGCTGTAGCTTTGCCATTTGTGCCAGGTCAGATGTTCAGGCATCCGGGCGGGCGCCACCAGATATTTGACGGTGTGGTAAAAGCCCCCGCCATGCACTTCCCACTCTTCGCCATAGGCGCCTTCGGGCAGGGCGTCGTTTGGCTTCAGCATGAGGTCGAGCGCGATAAAGTAGAACGATGCCCCGATCCACGCCATTGCAGTGATCACATGCAGCCAGCGCACGCTGAACGCGATCCAGTCCCACAGAATTGCCAAATCGTACATGGCTTGCCTCCTAAGATTCGAATTTTCCAGCACACTAGGCGAGACTGCTTTGTTCTGGTATCGCGATGAGGGACCAAGCAGCATCAAAAAAGACAGAATAATGTCCTACTTCGATAACATCCGTACCTTCGTGCGCGTCTATGAACTTGGCAGCATGTCTGCCGCGGGACGAGATCTGCGGATATCTCCCGCTGTGACGTCATCTCGGATTTCCCAGTTGGAAGAACGGCTTGGTGTCAGGCTTTTCCAACGGACAACGCGCAGTCTTTCCCCAACCGAGCAGGGAAAGGCTTTCTACCGGGGCGCGACTGAGATCCTCGAAGCCGTCGAAAGCGCCGAGGCGCAGATCGTCAACATCACCGAAAATCTCAAAGGCTCGCTTTATGTGGCGGCGCCCTTGGGTGTCGGGCGACGATTGATCGCGCCGCAGGTTCCCGGCTTCTTGAAGAGTTATCCCGAGGTCAGCGTGCGCTTGCGTTTGACGGACCGCAAGGTGGATCTGACGACCGAAGGACTGGACCTCGCGTTTTTTCTAGGTCAACCCGAAGACAGCAATCTACGCATTCGGAAGATTGCGGATGTCGAACGGGTGCTCTGTGCCTCGCCAGAGTATATCGCGCGGCGGGGCATGCCCGACGGTGGAGAGGCTTTGGTTTCGGAAGGGCACGAATGCCTTAACCTACGCTTCCCGGGGGCGACTGAATTCCGGTGGTTGCTCAAGACAAAGGACGGCCCCAAACGTTTTCGGGTCTCGGGGCGCTACGAATCTGACGACGGTGACGTGCTCACCGATTGGGCCCTTGCGGGGCATGGTGTCGCGATGAAACCAGTTTTCGAGATCGCGGACCATCTGCGGACCGGCGCTTTGGTCCCGGTCGCGAAAAAGACGCCGCCCGAGCCGATCCAGATGGCCTGCCTGTTCACCCACCGCCGCCGCCAAGACCCGAAAACGCGCCTGTTCATGGAATTTATGGTCGACCGGATCGCCGCGACGATCTAGCCGAGATGCGCCCGCGATGCTTCAGCTGCCGCGATATGTGGCGTAGCCGAAAGGAGAGAGCAGGAGGGGCACATGGTAGTGAGACTGTTCGGACATGCCAAACCGGATGGGGATCACGTTTAGGAAGCGTGGGTCTTCAGGCGGCGTGCCGCTTGCATCCAGATAGGCACCTGCATGGAACATCAGTTCATATTCGCCCAGCTCGAACGCTGTCTCGGGCAAGATCTGCTCATCCGTGCGCCCGTCGTCGTTTGTCGTCAATGTTTTCAACAAATGCCGATCGGAACCAGTGAGGCGAAACAATTCGATTGTCAAGCCCTTGGCGGGGCAGCCCCGCGCAGTGTCGAGCACATGGGTGGTAAGGTAGCCGGCCATTTAAACTTCTCCTCCGAGGTTAATCGTGTTTACGCAGAATTGGTTTCCGTGACAAATGTCGACGGGCAGAAGGCTCCTTTAATTATTTTTTGAAAAAGCGTCTGGGTTTTTGAGTTTAGGATGTAGAAAGCAAGAAGGAATATCCAAGTGAACCGTTACCCAAGAGATATGACCGGCTATGGTCGTAGCATCCCGGCCGCGCAATGGCCCAACGGTGCAAAAATTGCCGTACAAATCGTACTGAATTATGAAGAGGGCGGCGAAAACAATATCCTGCACGGTGATGCTGCGTCCGAAGCCTTTCTTTCGGAAATTACCGGCGCCGCTCCTTGGCCGGGTCAACGCCACTGGAACATGGAATCGATCTATGAGTACGGCAGCCGCGCAGGCTTCTGGCGGGTTCACGATCTGCTAAAAGATACGCCGATCACCGTCTATGGCGTGACGACTGCCCTGATGCGGGCGCCGCAACAACTCAAGGCGATGAAGGATGCGGGCTGGGAAATTGCCAGCCATGGTCTGAAGTGGATCGAACACAAAGACATGGAGCCGGACGAAGAACGCGCCCAGATCCGCGAGGCAATCCGCCTGCATACCGAAGTGGTGGGGGAGGCCCCGCGCGGTTGGTACACCGGGCGCTGCTCCATGAATACTGTAGACCTTGCCGCCGAGGAAGGTAACTTCGCCTATATCGCTGACAGTTATGCCGATGATCTGCCCTATTGGGTCAAGGCCGGGGGCAAAGACCAGTTGATCGTGCCCTACACGATGGACTGCAATGACATGCGGTTCGCGATCCAAGCGGGCTACACGAATGGTGACCAGTTCGAGAGCTATCTCAAGGACAGTTTCGACATGCTCTATGCCGAAGGGGTCGCGGGCGCGCCGAAGATGCTGTCGGTCGGGTTGCACTGCCGTCTTATTGGACGGCCGGGCCGTGCCATGGCTCTGAAGCGGGTTCTGGAGCATTTTGCGAAACATGAGGGGGTCTGGTTCGCCACACGAGAACAGATCGCCGATCACTGGGCCAGCCTGCATCCGCCAGCCGAAGGTATCGTGCCATCTGATATGGACCGGGAAACCTTTGTCGCCGAATTCGGTGGCGTGTTCGAACACAGCCCGTGGATCGCAGAGGGCGCATTCGATCTTGAGCTTGGCGCGACCCATGACAATGCAGCAGGTATTCACAACGCACTAGCGCGGGTATTCCGCAATGCTTCCGAAGAACAGCGTATGGGGGTTCTGACCGCACACCCCGATTTGGCAGGAAAACTGGCGGCTGCCGGCCGCCTTACTAAGGAGAGCACCCTTGAACAGAAGGGGGCAGGGCTGGATCTGCTGACCGATGAAGAGCGGGAGAGCTTCCAGAAACTCAATAGAGAGTATGTGGAACGGCACGGCTTTCCCTTCATCATTGCAGTGAAGGACAACACAAAATCGAGCATTCTCGAAGCATTTCACCGCCGCATCGGAAATGAGCGCGATACCGAGTTCTCCGAAGCCTGCAGGCAGGTGGAACGCATCGCAGAACTGCGCCTGATCGAGAAGTTTGCATCATGAGTAACATTTTGACGGCAAACAAAATCAGTTCTGGAGCCATCGCGGGGTTGGCAGAGCTGATCGACGCGTCGGACATGCCCGACAAGCTGATTAACCAAGGGCGCTGCGGACGTTTCCACGATCGTGCGACATTAGACGTTGATGGTCGGCTCGGGGTCAGCGTCTTTCAATCCGAGTCGTTCTCGATGCCTTTCACAATGGAAATGATGGAACGGCATCCGCTGGGAAGCCAAGCTTTCATGCCGATGCAGGAAGGCGAATATCTTGTCGTGCTGGCGGAAGATAAGGACGGTGCCCCGTTCGCGCCCCGCGCCTTTATTGCCGGATCAGGGCAGGCGGTGAACATCGGGCGGAACGTCTGGCACGGGGTTTTGTGTCCGCTGTCCGATCCAGGGCTGTTCATCGTAGTCGATCGGGTCAGCGACGGCCCAAATCTGGAGGAACACTGGTTCGATGAGCCATTCATCATCGAGCGATAATCGATAAATTGGCAGAAAATAAGGGAGCCGGCCCACGCATCAATAGGGAGAAACAATCACAATGTCTGATGCATCTATCGGAACGCCGGACCAGCTCCGCGATCCAAATTATACCCCGCCGTTAACAAAAGCGGTGCCACTCGGAATTCAGCACGTGCTGGCGATGTTCGTATCGAACGTCACACCGGCGATCATCGTTTGCGGCGCTGCAGGCTTCGGCTTTGGCTCGAACAGCCCTGACTTCCCGCAAATGATCTACATGATTCAGATGTCTATGTTCTTTGCAGGGATTGCGACGCTTTTCCAGTCGGTTGGGCTTGGCCCTGTTGGCGCGCGCCTGCCCATCGTGCAGGGGACATCCTTTGCTTTCATACCGATTATGATCCCGCTCGTCGCGGGCAAAGGCGTCGACGCGATCGCGGTCTTGATGGGTGGGATCGTCGCGGGCGGTCTGTTCCACGCCTTTCTGGGGCTTTTCATCGGCAGGCTGCGATTTGCATTGCCGCCGCTGGTGACCGGCTTGGTCGTGACTATGATTGGTCTGGCGCTGGTCAAGGTCGGCATCCAATACGCAGCGGGCGGCGTGCCGGCAATCGGTACGGAAGAATATGGTTCGGGTCTCAACTGGTTCATGGCCGGAACGGTGATCCTGGTGACGCTTGGGCTGAAATTCTTTACCCGGGGCATGTTGTCCGTATCGGCGGTGCTGATTGGTCTTTTGGTCGGTTATGCGGTCGCCTTTGCGCTCGGTGAGGTCAATCTGGGTAATGTTGGGCGGGCCGCAAGCTTTGCTCTGCCAAATCCACTCCACTTTGGTCTTGAATTCACCGTTGCGGCCATCGTCGGTTTCTGCGCCATGTCCTTTGTCTCGGCCATCGAGACGGTGGGCGATGTTTCCGGTATCACCAAGGGCGGTGCCGGTCGGGAGGCGACGGATCGCGAAATTCAGGGCGCGACCTATGCCGACGGGATCAGCACGGCGATCTCGGGCTTTTTCGGCGCGCTGCCCAATACATCGTTCAGTCAAAATGTGGGCCTGATCGCCATGACGGGTGTAATGAGCCGCATGGTCGTCACCATTGGCGCACTTTTCCTGATCGTATGCGGCCTTGTGCCCAAGATCGGTGCTATAATTTCCTCGATCCCGATCGAAGTGCTGGGCGGGGGCGTTATCGTCATGTTCGGCATGGTTGTGGCGGCGGGCATCTCGATGCTGTCAGACGTGAACTGGAACCGGCGCAACATGGTGATCTTTGCCATCTCGCTGTCGCTTGGCCTGGGTCTGCAGCTTGAGCCGAACGCGCTTCAGTACCTGCCGGGAACTCTGAAGGTCTTGGCGACTTCCGGCATTCTGCCCGCGGCTGTTATTGCCATCGTGCTCAACCTCGCACTGCCCGAGGAGCTTTCAAGCGAATCCACCGAGGAAGTCTCTGGCGGGATGTCCGGGTATGGAAAGGGCTCGCTAAGCAAAACTGACAGTGTCTGACAAACCCTTTGCAACAGGCGTACTGCTGCGAATGATTAAAGAAGAATGCGGCGCGAACTCTGCGCCGCATTATTTTGCGCTAAGACAGTCTTGGATCATGCGGGTAGATTTCTGGGCGGGATTAGCCGCCCCTATGTGCAATGCGCGACGCCATATCCAGCATCCTTGCCGAGAAACCCCATTCGTTGTCGTACCAGCCAAAGACGCGCAGTTGGCGGTGTTCGATCTCTTGCGTTTCGGGAAGGGCGATCACCAAAGATTCAGGGCGGCCCCGGAAATCGGTGGAAACACAGGGGTCATCGCAAAGCCCAACCAATGCCGAGCCTGCAAAGGCCTCGCGCAGAAATTCCACGCCTGACCCTTCGGGCTGTTCCGCAAGTTGAAGCGTCGCGTCGATAGCCGAGACCGAGATGCAAGGCACGCGAACGGCGGCCACGCTGAGCCGGTCACAAAACTCGGGTAGGATGTTAAATAGCTGATCGGCAGCGCTTGTGGATGTCGGTATCATTGAGACGGCGGCCGCGCGACTTCGTTCCAAACTGGCGCCGGGCTGGTCCACCGTGGGTTGGCTTCCGGTGTAACAGTGAATTGTCGTGACATGCGCACGCGATATGCCAAGCCCAAGATCAATGGTACGCAGCAGTGGCGCGATCGCGTTGGTCGTACAAGAGGCATTGGAAATGATCCGCGCGTCGCCCAGCTCCTGCTCATTGGCGCCGAGGACAACGGTCCGTTCGGCCGCTTTCGATGGACCCGAGATCAGCACGTTTCGCGCGCCGCCATCAATGCCAGCTTTCGCAAACTGTCGCTCTTGAACCTTGCCGGTACACTCCATCACCACGTCGACGCCGCGCAGGTCCAATGCCCGCAAATCTGGCTCGCGGGTGAAGGGGATGGTCTTTGCGCCAATCGTCACCTGATTGGCGCCTGTGGTCACGGGAACGGAAAGGGGGCCATAAACACTGTCGTAGCGAAGCAGGTAGATGCAGGTTTCCAGCGGGGCGATGTCGTTGATCCCCACAATCTCCACGTCGGCCCGAGCGTCGTCTTCGAGGATCTGACGCAGCAATGTCCTGCCGATACGGCCAAAGCCATTGATGAAAACCCGTAGTTTGCCAGTCATGGATGCGCTCCGTACAATAAGACAAGGGCGGGCAGCCAAGCCGTCAGAACGCCAGCGCCCAGGGTCGCGACGGTTGTCGGACCTTGTATCTGTTTCTGCAACGCCAATGTGACGAAATACAAGAACCACAGACCTGACCAAGCCAGCCAACACAGGCCGAGCCATAGAGCGACGAAGCCTGCCGCTGTCACGATCGCTTGATAGGCTTGGGGCAGGACCGAGAGAGCGACGAAGAGGCTGAACCAGCCAAGTCCCCGGCCGTCTGCGCCGGTCAGCCGGTTAACCGCCACCCAAAGGTAGGTCACGCTGAAGAGCAGGGTCAGGGCCACGGTCCGCACATCTTCTGGGGTCATTGCGCGGGTCAGCGAAACGGCAGCCACGCCAGCCGTGATCGCTGCCGTCGCCAGGTTGATGACAACGATCTCCCGATCCGAGATCCGTCCGGACATCCAGAACCCGTTCAGGATCAGTACCGCGCCCACAAAAAGCAGGGACAGAGGCAGAAACATGAAAGCTACCGTCTTGTTGCGCGCGAAAGGCCGCGCCGTTTTGGCGCGACCCGGAACGCGAGTTATTGGGAGGCTATGGGCTTGGGCTAGAAGTCCACTTCGACCGCGATGCCCTTCTCGACAGCCAGATCGACGACTTTGGCCGCGACAGCAAGATCCTGTAGCCCCACGCCGGTACCGTCGAACAGGGTGATCTGATCCTTCGAGATGCGCCCCGGATGGTCCCTGTTAATCACCGCGCCGAGCTGGGCCACATCGGTCTCAGTGATGATCCCCTCCGCGATGGCATGCTGCGCCTCGCCGATACTCACGGATTGCGCAACCTCATCGGTGAACACGGCAGCGCGCCCGAGCAGGGCGGCTTCGACTTCCTGCTTGCCCTTGGTGTCGGTGCCCATGCAGGCAACATGGGTACCGGGGCTGACATGATCGGCCATCAGCGAGGGCACAAAGGCGGAGGTGATCGAGATGATGACATCCGCTTCGGGCATGGCGGGCAGATCGACGGCCTCAAAGGGAACTCCCGCTTCCTGAGCCACCTTTTCGATATTGGGCAGCATCTCCGGGTGATAATTCCAGCCGATCACCTTTTCGAAGTTGCGCTGCTCCAGGGCGGCGCGCAGTTGGAAGGTGGCTTGATGACCTGCGCCGACCATGCCGAGCACGGAGGCGTCTTTGCGCGCGAGGTGCTTGATCGACACAGAGGAGGCCGCCGCCGTGCGCAGGGCGGTCAGCAGGTTGCCACCCACCATGGCCTTGACCTTGCCGCTATCGGGATCAAACAGGAAGACAGTGGACTGGTGATTGATCAACCCGCGTTTCTCCAGATTGTTTGGCCAATAGCCACCGGCCTTCAACCCCAGGGTCAAGCCCGCGCGGTCAAATCCGCCTTTGAACCCATAAAGCGCGTCTTCGTGGCCGATCGCTTCGCGAACGACCGGAAAGTTGTAGGCATCGCCGGAGGCCATCGCGGCGAACACCTTTTCGATGGCATCAAAAGCGGCCGCGCGGGTCATGAGGTCGGCAATTTCGCGTTCAGGTACGATCAGCATTTTAGTCTCCAAATTCTTCGGGTCAGAGCAGTCCGGGAGGCGGGCCAGCAGCTTTGAGCCGCCGGCTCCGAGCAGATAAGCGCGGTTTGACACCTATCTTGAAGGAGCGCCCCCTGTGCGGGTGGGGAAAAACCCGGTCAGGGGGCGCAGGTCTTTGGCGACGACGCAGCCGCCGCCCAGCCGTGAACCGGCTGATCAATAGGCGTGACCGCGTGCCGAGACAGGCCAGAGGCATTCGACCTTGCCGTTGCGCACACCGACATACCAGTCATGCACATTGGCGGTCGGATCGCAGTGTCCCGGAACCAGCTTCAGCTTGTCGTTCACACGGAGCGCACCGTTCGGATCCATCACGACCCCATGCTCGTCCGAACATTTAACGTATTCGACATCGTCGCGTCCGTAGACCACCGGCAGGCCGCTATCGACGGATTGAGCCTTGAGCCCCGCGTCAACGATCGCTTTGTCTGCCTTTGCATGGCTCATGACGCTTGTGAGGATAAAAAAGGCATTTTCCCATTCACCTTGGTCGATGCGGTTGCCGTCTTTGTCAAGGATGCGCCCATAGTCCGCGTCCATGAAGGCATAGGAGCCGCACTGCAATTCGTTATACACGCCAGAGTTGGACTCGAAATAGTAGGAGCCGGTGCCGCCACCGCCGACGATGTCACACGCCAAACCTTCGGCTTTCAACGTATCGACCGCATCTTTGACCATCGCCACGGCAATATCTATCTTCGCCTTGCGTTCGTCATAGCTGTCGAGGTGCTGCATTGCGCCCTGATAGGCCTGCAGGCCAGCGAACTTAAGACCCTCAGCCGCGTCGATGGCCTTGGCAATCTCAACAACGTCAGAGGTGGAGGTCACACCGCAGCGTCCGGCGCCGCAGTCTATCTCGACAAGACATTCGATTTCGGTGCCATGTGTCCGCGCCGCCGACGACAGGTCGGCCACGTTGGCAAGATCGTCCACGCAACAGATCGTGCGGGCGCCAAGCTTGGGCAGGCGGGCAAGACGGTCGATCTTGGCAGGATCGCGCACTTGGTTCGAGACGAGGATATCCTTGATGCCGCCCCGGGCAAAAACCTCGGCCTCGGAGACTTTCTGGCAGCAGACACCGCAGGCACCGCCGAGCTTTTCCTGAAGCCTTTGCACGTCGACCGACTTGTGCATTTTGCCATGGGTCCGGTGGCGAATGCCATGCGCCTTGGCGTAATCCCCCATCTTCTTGATGTTGCGCTCCAGCGCGTCAAGATCGAGCATAAGGCTCGGGGTTTGAATGTCGGCCTCATCCATGCCGGGTTTTGCCGGGATATCGTAGCCCACTTCGTATGCGTCGAGATTGGTCATATCTTTCATGTCCGTGCTCCTTAATTTTCAGTCAATTGGGATCACGCGGCGTTCAGCCATGGCAGCCTGTCGAGGTCGACATTGCCGCCCGTGATGATCAGGCCAACGCGTTTGCCCTTAAACGTTTCCGGGTTTTTAAGAACTGTCGCGAGCGGCACAGCAGAGGATGGCTCCATCACCACGCGCAGATGTTTCCACGTCAGCTTCATCGCCTCTACGATTTCTTGCTCCGTCGCTGTGTAGACTTCGGACACATGGTTCGAGACGAAATGCCAAGTCAGGTCCTTGAGCGGGACGAGAAGCCCATCGGCAATGGTTTTAGGCGCATCGTCGGCGATGATATGGCCCGCCTTGAAGCTACGGTAAGCGTCATCGGCCTGTTCAGGTTCGGCGGCGATGATCTGAGTCTCAGGTGCGAGGGTCGCGAGGGTGAGGCAGGTGCCAGAGATCATCCCGCCGCCGCCGATGGGCGCCACCACCGCGTCAAGTCCATCCGTCTGCTCCATGAACTCGTGCGCGCAGGTGCCTTGACCGGCGATCACGCGGGGGTCGTTGTAGGGATGGACAAAATCGCCCCCCGTCGCGGCCTGTACCTCGGCAAAGGTCGCTTCGCGGGAACTGGTCGACGGCTCGCATTCGGTAATGACGCCGCCAAAGCGGCGCACCGTGTCCTTCTTCGCCTGCGGCGCTGTGCGCGGCATCACCACGTTGCAGGGAATGCCGCGCTTCATAGCGGCATAGGACAGGCAGGAGGCATGGTTGCCCGAGGAATGGGTCGCGACACCTTTGGCCGCCTGTTCGTCTCGCAGCCCGAAGACCGCGTTCGAGGCGCCCCGCACTTTGAAGGCACCGGGCTCCTGAAAATTTTCGCATTTGAAGAACAGCTCGCAACCGGCCAGTTCGTTGAGGTAGTCCGAGGTGCGGACCGGCGTGCGGCAGATGTGAGGGCCGATCCGCGCGTGAGCCTCTAGCATGTCCTCGTAAGTGGGGATGTACATCTGAGTGTCCTTCATCACGCAGCGTCCTTCTGCGCTGCCGTAGAATGGCCGCGATAATACTCTTGGGCCGCCGCGACCCCGGAACCGAGTTTGATATTCAGTCCAAGATCGACCATGCACATCTCTGCCGTCGCAATGCCGGAGAGGGCCATGACATCCGTAAGGCTACCGAGGTGGCCGATCCGGAACACCTTGCCTGCAACCTCCCCAAGGCCCACGCCAAAAGCGACCTCATATCTGTTGGCGGCATGTGTCACGATATCGGTGGCGTTAAAGCCTTCCGGCGTCCGAATGGCGCTGACGGTGTCGGAGTAGACCGAAGGATCGGTGGCGCAAAGATCAAGCCCCCAAGCGCCGACAGCCGCGCGCACGCCCTCAGCAATTCGGTGATGCCGGTCAAACACATTCTCCAGACCCTCGCGCAGCAGCATATCACAGGCCTGGTTCAACCCGTTTAGCAGACCCACCGCAGGCGTGTAAGGATAGGCGTTGTTCGCGTAGCCCTTCGCCATGTCATGCACATCGAAAAAAGTGCGGGGCAGAGTGGCGGTCTTAGTGGCCTCCATCGCCTTGGGTGAGAAGCCAACGATGGCGAGGCCTGCGGGCAGCATGAACCCTTTTTGCGACCCGGTCACGGCAACGTCCACGCCCCATTCGTCGAAGCGGAAATCCATCGAGGCAATCGACGATACCCCGTCGACGAACAGCATCGCAGGATGACCCGATGCATCCAGCGCACGGCGCACTGCCGCGATGTCCGATTTCACGCCGGTGGCCGTTTCATTATGTGTGGCAAGGACCGCCTTGATCTCGTGGTTCTTATCCGCGGCCAGGATCTCTTCATAGCGTTCCGCCGGAAGCCCCGCGCCCCATGTGGTTTCGACTACTTGCACGGAAAGGCCATGGCGCTGGCACATATCGATCCAACGATGACTGAACATGCCATTGCGCGCCGCAAGCACTTTGTCACCGGGTGACAACGTATTGGTCAGCGCGGTTTCCCACCCCCCCGTGCCAGTGGACGGGAAAATGAAGACCTCTGCGTTGCCGCTTTTCAGGATCTTCCGAACACCTGCACGCGCGGGATGCAGAATTTGGCCGAACAGCGGTGATCGGTGGTCGATCGTCGGCATGTCGCAGGCCTTGCGCAGGCTTTCGGGGATGTTCGTCGGGCCCGGGATGAAAACGAGATTTTGAAAGCTCATGGACGGTCTCCTTCCATTGTTGATCTCACAGTAAAGGGGGCCGAGGCGGGGTGATACTTTTTTGAAATGAGCTTTCATTTTTTAAATGATATGTTTATTCCAAGCGTTGTCAGTGGCTTATATTTTTCATATGGTGAGTTCATCTTTCACATGTGAGCGAAAAGTTTTTATGGATTTTCAAGAAAATGGTTCTGGGGCGGCTCGCAAGGCACGCGGAAGGCCGCGCGGCTGGACGGACAAGACCGCGCAGAACACGATAAAATCGCTCGACCGGGCCATGGAGGTCTTTGAGTATCTCAGCGAAGCACAGGGCAAACCGCTCACCAAGCTGGCGGATGAAATGCGCCAATCGCCAGCGACCGTCTACCGCATCCTTGTAACGCTCGAGGGCAGGGGGCTGGTCGAATTCGACCACGAAGAGCAGGTTTGGTACGTTGGCCCGCGCGCCTTTGTGATCGGCGCGCGTTTCCTTCGGCGCACAAGCCTTGTCGATCGTGCGCGACCCATCATGCGAAAGCTGATGGAGACGACCGGTGAAACAGCCAATATCGGCAAGGGGCAAGAAGATGCGGTTTTGTTCCTAAGCCAGGTGGAAACACATGCGAACATCCGCGCCTTTTTCCCACCCGGCAGCCTGTCGCCAATGCATGCCTCCGGCATCGGTAAGGCGTTGCTCGCCTATATGGAGCCTGAGCGTTTGGACAAGCTTCTGTCGAAGGGGCAGATGACGCGCTTCACCGCCCATACGATCGTTGATCCGACAGCCCTGCGCCAGAACCTCGAAGCCATTCGGGAAAGCGGTTTTTCAGTCGATAATGAAGAGAGAAACGAGGGCATGCGCTGTATCGCAGCGCCGGTATTCGACATGAATGGCGAAGCTGTCGCGGGAATCTCGATATCGGGGCCAATAAGCAGGGTCGGCGCGTCAGAGGTCAAAGAACTGAGCCGCCCCGTCATCAAGGCGGCTCATGAATTGAGCCTCGCAATCGGGGGCGACGTTACTCGGCCGCAGCCTTAAGCCGCTGATGCTGAGGGTATGACGCAGTTCCGGGTCGAAGCGCCATATGCCGGTTTACGTCCTTGTATAGCAGGTAACGGAACCGCCTCGGCCCCCCCGCATAGCACGCCTGAGGGCAAAAAGCGCGAAGCCACATATAGTCGCCAGCTTCGACTTCGACCCAGTCATTGTTCAGATTGTAGACCGCTTTGCCCTCCAAGACATAGAGCCCATGCTCCATCACATGTGTCTCAAGGAAAGGGATCACGCCGCCCGGTTCGAAGGTAACAATCGTGACATGCATGTCGTGGCGCAGGTCAGACGGATCGACAAAGCGGGTTGTCGACCATTTGCCATCCGTGCCGGGCATTGGCGTCGGTTCGATATCGTTTTCGTTCAGGACCAATACGTCGGGCATATCCAACCCGGCGACGGCCTCATAGGCCTTGCGCACCCAGTGGAACCGCAAGACTTCGTCTCCTTCGTTTCGCAGGGTCCAGCCGCTTGATGGGGGCAGATACGCATAGCCGCCCGGGCTTAGCTCATAGGTCTCGCCACCGACCCGCAAAGTCGCGGTGCCTTCCACCACGAAAAGGACGCCTTCGGCCTCCGGGTCCAACTCGGCTTTGTCAGAGCCCCCGCCGGGCTGCACTTCCATGATGTATTGAGAAAAAGTCTCGGCAAACCCACTCATTGGCCGCGCGATGACCCAAAGGCGCGTCTTTTCCCAGAAAGGCAGAAAGCTAGTAACGATATCGCGCATGGTGCCTTTCGGGATGACTGCGTAGGCATCCTTGAAGATGGCGCGATCGGTAAGAAGCTGCTCTTGTCCGGGGTGCCCCCCGTGTGGCGCGAAATATTTTGTGCTCATGGATGCTCCAGAAGGAAAAGACTGTTGTAGCTAAGGTATTCGATGCAGTGGAGGCGCGACCACCTTAAAATTGACGACAGCTCTATTCGGTGAGATTTGAAAATAACCGAATTAGAGGAAAATGGGGCGTTGATCGCAATCAAAGGGGCGAACGCAGCACCGGTAATTCCGGGATATGGTGAATGGTAGGCGTTTGGTTGAACTGCCTTACCGTAGTTTGGACCTCGTGCATCTTTCCGAAAGAGTCCTACTACCGCATTTCCGAAACATCGGGGATTTCCCGTTGGAAAGCCTTTCGCGACGGCTGGTTCCTGACCGGTGATCTTGGGCATATGGACGCCGAAGGGTTTCTTTATCTCACCGACCGGGCGTCGGACATGTATATTTCAGGCGGGTCCAACATCTACCCACGAGAGATCGAGGAGAAAATCCTGCAGCACCCGGCCATCAGCGAATGCGCCGTACTGGGAATGCCGGACCCGACATGGGGCGAGGTCGGGATCGCGGTTTGCGTCGCCGAGGGTGCCGCGCCTGAGGCCGATGCGTTGCTGGCGTGGCTGGGGGATAAGGTGCCGCGCTACAAAATGCCTAAAACTGTGGTCTTCTGGGATGAGATGCCGAAATCGGGCTATGGCAAGATCACCAAGAAGTTAATCCGCGCCGAACTGGCCGAACGTGGCGCGCTTGCGGATGTCTGAGACACGAATGGTGCAACACCCCGGTCCGACAGAGGCTGCGCGTGTCAGTGCGCTGCCCTGCCGGGCGGTGCATCGCCGGGTGACATTGCCTGCGGGGGCGACGCTTTTTGAGGCGATGACGGAAGCAGCGGATGGCGCGGGCGCGTGGTTCGACCTGACTGATCTGCCTGTCGAAAAGCTCACCTTCGTGCGCCCCGCACCCTCGCCGGATGATCGGCATGTGGCGTGGTACAGCGCGGAGAGCGAGTTGCGAGATGCCGTAATCGAACGGGCTGGTGCGCATCTGGGGCGGCGGGATGGTGCGGCATTCGCGCATATTCACGGGATGTGGCGGGCGGAGGACGGAGCCTGTCATGCGGGGCATCTCTTGGCGGAGAAGGCGGTCCTATCTGCGGATCATACCGTGGATGTTTGGCTGCTCGAAGGCGCCATACTCGAAACCGCGCCAAATGCCGAGACAGAGTTCACCCTGTTCCGTCCCATCGAGACAGGGCCGGTGGACAACCCGAACGCTGTGCTTGGAGCGATCCGGCCCAACGAAGTGATCGAAGACGGCATAGAGAAATGCGCGGCGGTTTTTGGCTTGTCTGTCAGGGCGGTGAAAGGCCTGGGGAGTTTCGTCGGCACGCAATTACAGGGGCAGCCAGCATTGATGGATATTGCGACCGAAGTACTTTTGTTTGGGGAAAATGGACGCTGCGCGATTTCCGTAGGGCTTGAGGGGCTGCCGGTGAGGGGGGAACTTGCAGCGCGTGCTAACCGGGTCTGCGTGACCTTCGAGGTGCTTTTGCTGTCGCAGGCTAAGTGAGCACTTTCGCCGAAATGAAAATGCAGGCCGCTTGGTCGTCGCGGCAGGCAGACAAAGGTCACTGCGCGAAGCGGTCATTCCGTCGAGAGAAAGCCGATGATGTCGCCTAGAAACTGAACGCATTTCTCGAGCTGTTCGACCTCGACAAACTCATTGGGTTTATGCGCTTGCTTAATCGACCCCGGCTCCACGATCGCTGCACGGATCCCGCCAATCTGTTAGAACACTCTGCCTTCGAAACCATATGAGACCTTGCCGCACCATGCTGGAAGAAGAGCGGCAAGCGGGTGTGGCTGGTGGATCTGGGGCAGCGTACTTTAGTTACATAACCCTGATTATAGGAATCATGTTTGTAGCACGGGCACATTCTAAACTGGGTTGCGACACTTCCGGTATCTTGCTGAAAAAGCAAGGAGAACAGACATGGCACATACAGAGCTGGATTTGCGTGAAAGACGCATCATCGAGGACATGCTCAGAGCAAAATTCTCGATCAACAAAATAGCCGCTGAGCTTGGGAGACACCGCTCAACAGTCTATCGCGACATAAAGCGGAATTTTTACATTGATGGCGAAATGCCAAATCTCAGTGGCTACTATTGTGTGATTGCACAGCGGAAGGCAGAAGCTCGACGTGCGCGGCGGCGGAAATTGATCCGTCTCCCTAAGCTTCGGAAGGCTGTTATCACTCAGTTGAAAGAAGGCTGGTCGCCCGAGCAGATTGCCGGTCGGCTTACATTCGAAGGACATGCCATTCGCGTCAGCCATGAGACGATCTACGCCCATGTTTACAGCGCTGAGGGACAATCCGAAGAATTAGCCAGATACCTTCCAAGTCGTCGCAAGAAACGACGGTCCCGGTATGCCAGACGCCCCCGAGACCAGGTATTCCCGCTGGATCGGTCCATTCACGAGCGCCCTGAACATGTGAAGACACGCGAGGCGTTCGGTGACTGGGAAGGCGATCTGATGATCTTTGAACGTGCCAATGGCAAGATGAACGTGGCTTCGCTCGTCGAACGCAAGACCAGGTTCGCCGTCCTGTTTCGCAACAACGACCGCAGTTCGACCCACTTCATGCGCAAGCTGATGGATGTGATGGAACCCCTACCCCAGCCGGCCCGCAAATCGATCACCTTTGACCGTGGTTTCGAATTCCGGGAGTGGAGAAAGCTCAAGTCGGGCATCGGCACTGACAGCTGGTTTTGTGACCCACAAGCACCCTGGCAAAAAGGCTCGGTCGAGAACCTCAACAAACGCGCACGGCGATATCTTCCCCGTGACACCCAGCTCGCGGCGCTCTCAAATCGCAATATGAAGGCGATTTGTGACCGCCTCAACGGCACGCCAAGAAAGTGCCTTGGTTGGCGCACACCGACGGAAGCGTTCAGGGAAGAGTTGAGGAAACTGAGATAGCGGAAACTGTCGCAACGACCCTTGAGACACCAACGCAAAGCAGTAATGTCACCCATCGGCAAAGCAGTATCCGTGTTGATCAAGCGCAGCTTTCGGACCATTTGCGGCCATCTCTGAGAAGTGCGTTTGCAACGACGACAAGCTTTCGCATGATGGCTGTGAGTGCCACTTTGGGTGGCTTTCCTGCCTGAACGAGTTGATCGTATTTCCGCTTAGCACTCAGGTCATGCCGGATCACGCAGAGCGCAGGCATATACATGGCTCGACGGAAGAATGCTCGCCCGCCCCGAATGCGTTCCTTGCCCTGCCATTTCCCCGATTGGCGCGAGATCGGAGCCAAGCCAGCAAGACATGCGGCCTGTTTCCCACTCATGGTTCCAAGTTCTGGCATTTCGATAAGCATCGAAAATGCCGTCACTTTAGAGATGCCGGGAACGCTGGTCAGGATTTCGAACTTTGCAGCTAACTGATCATCATGGCAGATCAGTTCCGTGATCGCTTTGTCGATTTGCTCCAAGTGCTTTTCAACCTGGGTCAGCCGTTCCCTCAACTGGCGTTTCAAAAGCGTTTGAGTGGTCGTTTGCATTCGTGTTTTGACCGTCACGCGGTCCTTAATCAGCCCCCGTCTGGCGGTCGCCATCTCTCTGAGAGCGTTAAGATATTCCGCCTTAGGCGTTTGGGCTTCGAGTTCCAGAACTGCGCCCATTCTGGCCAAGATCCTCGCGTCGACCCGGTCAGTCTTTGCTATCTTTCCTGTCGCTTCAGCAAACCTTCGGGCCTGCCTTGGATTGACCTTGGCATACGGTATGGTCGCGGTGGAAAGGCTGTCTTCTAGCCGCCGATGATAAATACCGGACGCTTCGAACACGACCAAAGATGCGCGGTTGGTCGCTATCCACTGACGAAGTGCGCGAAGCCCGCGCCCATCATTGGCAAATTGCCGATGTTCTGTGGTCGATAGGCAGCAGGCGTCCAGCCAGTCTTTCGAAACGTCGATTCCAATGATATTGTACATTTGTCTTTTCCTCACCTCGTCTTGTCATGCGGGCCTCGCGCCCCGGTATCCGTTCAGGTCGATAGAAAAGACGAGGGTGATCACACTGCTTTTCGGTCCTTGCACGACCTGAAGTGTCCCGATCCGTCCCCCGCCGCTGACCGGCATACATAGGTGCCGGACAGCGGCTCCCTTATCGCATGAGAGCCGCCCTCAGC
>NZ_JBIFFJ010000081.1:0-1058 GCF_043556915.1 Sulfitobacter sp. 1A15299
CTAAAGCGTTTCTAACGAAACCTGAATCGTAGGGGATTCCCAAAATGGTCTGATTGTGATTCATCCTGTTTGGGAGGATGAACTATGTCAGCACCTTTGCCATCAGCGCTTCGGGCGCGGTTTCAGAGATATATTGAGGAAGGATTAAGCGGGCGAGCGGCGGCAGCGCGCTTGAAGTTGTCGCCAGCAACAGGCGCACGGTGGCGGCAACAGATTCAAAAGACAGGCCGGGCTGATCCGGCCGTACAGGGGCGTCCAAAAGGGTCTGGAAAATTAGCCCCCTACGTTGGCTTTTTCGAAGAGTTGATCGCTCAAGACCCTGATATCACATTGTTTGAGTTGCGTGATGCACTTGCTGATGCAACCGGACTTCAGGTCCACCACTCTGCTATCGGACACCTGCTAAAGCGGCTCGGGTTCACGCATAAAAAAAGTCACTGGTCGCTACCGAACGTCACCGCGCAAAGGTAAGGCGACGACGTGAGGATTGGTTCGCACACCGCTTGCCAGCCATCGCGCGGATGCCGGAACGCGTGGTCTTTCTTGATGAAACAGCGGTCAAAACGAACCTCACACGGCTACGCGGTTGGACCCCTCGTGGCGAGCGCCTAACAATGGACGCGCCCTTCGGCAGTTGGGGGACCCAAACCCTGATTGCGGGGCTGACAAATGAGGCTCTGATCGCACCTTGGGTGATCAGAGGTGCGATGGATGGCCCTGCCTTTGCAGCCTATGTGCGCAAGGTACTGATCCCTGAGATCGCGCCCGGCACGGTAGTGGTTCTCGACAACCTCGCGACGCATCGCAACAAAGAAGCCGCGGCGGCACTCAAGGCCCATGGATGCTGGTTTCTCTATCTGCCGCCATATTCGCCAGACCTGAACCCGATTGAGTTGGCCTTCTCCAAATTGAAGGCTCACCTCAGACGCATCAGTGCGCGATCATTCACCTCGGTGTTCGAAGCCCTTGGCGATATCTGCGCGATGTACTCCCCGCAGGAGTGTTCAAACTACTTTCAGGCTGCCGGCTATGCCTCAGGTTAAAGTAGAAATGCTCTA